>NZ_FQXN01000001.1:0-300000 GCF_900129985.1 Thermosipho atlanticus DSM 15807
GATAGAGATGGAGCAAATATATTCTTCCAACTAATCTCAAAAAGATATGAAAAACATTCAACAATAATAACAACCAATACTCCGTTTTCAGAATGGAGCGAGATATTTGGTTCTCCTGTACTATCTCAAGCAATATTAGATAGACTATTACACCATTCCCACGTAATCTTAATTAAAGGAAAATCTTATAGATTAAAGGAAAAACTTGAATTTTTCTCTAATTCTTCTAAACAATAATATCTAAACAACAATAATGAACCTTATTTATCCTTTTTTTGTACATTTTTATTTTCCCTTTTTTATACATTTTTATGTTGACTTTTACATTAATTATCCATAGTGGAATGTAAAGTGATGAAAGAATTAAGTGGAAACTTGGAGAATTAGAAGTTATTAATTATCCATAGTGGAATGTAAAGTTTAATACCACCAAAGAGTCTTGGAGTTGAATTATCGGTTATTAATTATCCATAGTGGAATGTAAAGCTTGAATTATCAAAAGATAGTGATTATGTTGAATAGTTATTAATTATCCATAGTGGAATATAAAAGCTATGTTTTTAAAGCGATTTGTTTGTAAATGTAAAAATTTATTTCAAGGTAGAGGGTTCAATTTATAGAAGATAAAAAAATTGAAGAAAATAAAAGAAGTTTTAAATACTGAAGGAAAAGTTTAAAAATTACAATTGTTGCTCTATAGATTACTTTTTTTGGTTATTCATGGAAGCAATAGTTATTTTTTATAATTTGGTAAAACTGCTAGTATTAATGCAAATGTGGTCAGAAAAATGCCTAAGAATTGGAAATATGTTAAATTTTCTGAAAGTATGATTATTGAAAAAATAGTTGCGAATACGGGTTCGCCAACGAATATTAAGGCTGAGGTGTTACTCCCCACTACTTTTTGATATCTTATTTGAGCAATCAATGCGTAGATAGTAGCAAAGATTGCTGTAAAACTAGCTACACTAAATATGTTCAAGCTTATTTTCCAAGATGAGCCAATGCCAAGAAAGGAATTTAATAATGCTACAACAAAGAATTGGGAAGTAAGTAGGTGTTCTTCTTTCATTTTTTTTGAGAAATGAGTTACCATTACGACGTGTAATGCATATAATATTGCACAAATTAATGTTAAAAAATCTCCAACATTAAAGTAATCTATACCTCCAGATAAGAAATACTCTCCGACTATTGCAATGAAAAAACCTGTTATTTGAAAAAATGTTGGCTTTTCTTTCTCAATAATATAAGAAAACAAGGGAATTAAAACAATATAAAATGCTGTAATAAAACCACTTTTGGATGAAGTAGTTATTGCTAATCCCCATGTTTGTGCCGCGTATGCAAATCCTAAAACAATTCCAAGCAAGAGGCCAAATTTATTTCCTTTACCGAACAAAAGAAATGATAAAAGGGTTGCAATCCAAAAACGAATTGCATTGTAAACAAACGGAGAAATGCTGGGCAGGATTAATTTTTGTATGGGAAAAGTAAGTCCCCAAATAGCTGTAACTAACAAAAGATTGGAGACTGCTATCCATTTTTTACTCAAAATTATTCCTCCTAAATAAATCTTCTAAAGAACAAAGGGGCCTACTCGAAACTTTTGATTTAGACGATATTTGATAAATTGTTGTGTCTTTTTTGATCTCATCGTCAGTATATGGAATTTTTAATGCAGTTAAACAACCACCATATACTGCACCAGTATCTATATTTATCTCAAATATTTTATTTTTGTATCTATTCAAAAACACACTATTGAATGGTGTGTGACCATGAACCACGACGTAATTTCCTGTTGGCTTTTCAAAGATATTTCTTTCCCATATATTGGTTTCGTTAAATGAAATTAATTTCTCTTGTATTTTTTCATAATATTCATCATAGGTTTTTATACCCAGTATTTCTTTAACAGGAAATTTTGGATTAATATTTCCATGGCTAAATAAAATGTTTACTCCCATGATGTTTTCCAAATGAAGAAATCTCAAACTTGTGAAAAAATCTAAATATGTTATGACTTTTTCAGGTGAACCAAACGACTTTATTGTTGCATATCCGCCGTTATTTGGATGTAACCACGAACTACTATATCCATTGAAGTATCTGATCAGCATATCTTCGTGGTTCCCCATTAGAGGTACTGCATTTTTTAAATCTTTTACTAAGTCAACTACTTCTTTAGATTTAGGCCCTCTATCAATGTAATCACCTAAAAAGATAATCTTTGAATTATCTTCAATTTGATCTATTATTTTTATTAAATCATCAAAACAACCGTGAATATCTCCGATAACATAAAGCATAATAAATCACCTCTAAAATATAATTGTATCAAATAATTATTATATGTGATACAATAATTTCAAGGAGGAGACAAAAATGGGTTTTGGTAGATTAATATTTATGCTGGGAAATTTATTTACTATTCAAAGATGGAATAATAAGCCGGCAATAATTAAGTTTTCAGAAGCTGATAATGCTTATACAACACTTTTAATTTCTTTTTTCTTAAAAGATAGATACGAAAAAAAAGTTGAAGAGTCTGTTCAGTGGAGATTGTCGCGGGTTTTACCCAAACTTGTGTTGTCAGATATATCCCTTGAATTAAAGGAAAGAGTAGAGAGATTCTCGCCTGATGTATGGAAAAAAGTCAGAGAAAAAGCTTTTAATGATTTATACAAAGTAATAGATAAAGCTTTTATAAAGCAAATAACAACGGATGAACAATCTGTATATGATAAATTTGCAGATGTTATAACCAGTTTATTTGAGGCAAAAGTTAATGGAAAATTATTTGATTATGAAATTCCAATTGAAGAGTTAAACGCAAAATTGGAACAGATTGAAATTGAAGAGAAAGAAGAACTTTTAGAAATATCTAAAATAATCTTTTCTATAGTACTTAATATGATTTCAATGACAAGATGGAATAGGGTTCACAGGAACATAAAAACTACAGTTGCGGGACATTCGTTCATTGTAGTAGTTGTTGCATACATAATTTCTACCTTGTTATCTTTATCCGAAGAGAAGAAAGAGGAAGTAATCAAAAGAGCTTTGCTACATGACTTACCTGAAGCGTTTACTGGAGATGTAATAACCCCTACCAAGAAAAAAAGTCCTGAGCTAGATAATTTAGTTTCCTTAGTTGAAAAGGAAATGTTTTTAGATTGGATAAGTGTAAATCCTTCAATTTCTTATATAAGTGATTATTTGGAATTTGTAATTAATCCTTTTGAAGGTTATTTGGGAAAAATAGTTAGAGCGGCAGATCATTTTGCAGCACTTTTGGAATGTTCGTTGGAAATGTTTTCAGGGAACAAGGAAGATGTCTTTAGAGATGCATTTTTTGATTTCAAAAAGAAATTAAAGAATTTTTCTGAGCTTGATTTATCTGAATGGATTGATGAAATAGAAGATTTGATATTTTAGGGGGGGACTTGATGGTTGAACTTAAAATGCTCAAATCTGGAATTGTTTTGTATATTGATGAGTATGAAGACCTTAAAAGTTTACTTTTAGAGATAAATAACATATTTGAAAATGTAAGCCATATTTTCCAACCTGGAGACAAAATAATGTTGAAAGTTGAAGAATACAGAAAAAAAATAAAAGATATTCCGAAGATTATTGAAAAGATAGAATCATATGATTTGAAAGTATCGAGTATTTTGACGGAAAATTATGATGAAAATGATGCTATCGTAAGAGTGAAGGAAAAAGATGAGCCCAAAATGGAAACATTGATAATTTCTAGAAATTTACGTTCTGGACAAAAGTTAAATCATTCTGGGCATTTAATTTTCATTGGAGATGTACATTCAGGCTCGGAAATAATTGCCGGCGGTACTTTGGTAATTTTTGGTAACTGCTTTGGTATTGTAAGAGCGGGTTTGAAAGTTGCCAATTCGTATATCTTGTCACTTAATTTAAAGAGTTCCCTTATTCAAATTGGTGAAATAAAACAAGTTCTTTCAAAACAGTATGAGTCACCAGTTTTTGTATATGGAAAAGGTGGAAAGATATATATTGAAGAATTAGGAAACGAGTAGAAATAAAATGGAGGTTTTAGGATGAAATTGTTTGATAAAAATGAGAGAATGATAAAAAAATATTTTAAAAGAGTAGCAAAAATTAATGAAAAAAATTATGAAAATACTGTCTCAGAAGAATTAAGAAAAAAATTTTTAAAAATAAAGGAAAATATTGATGAAGAGAACATTGATGAATATTTAAATGAAGTTTTTGCGATCGTTAGGGAAATTGCAAAAAGAACTATTGGAATGCGTCCTTTTGATGTTCAACTTATTGGAGGTATGGTGCTTCACGAGGGAAAAGTAGCCGAAATGAAAACAGGTGAAGGTAAAACATTAGTTGCGACGATGCCAATAGTCTTGAATGCATTACTTGGTAAGGGTGTTCATTTGGTTACCGTGAACGACTATCTTGCCAAGCGAGATGCAATGTGGATGGGCCCCATATACCTTGCTTTGGGTTTAAGGGTGAGTGTAATAAATACACAAAATAAATCGTTTGAAATTGTATGGAAAAATCCTGACCTTGCTGAAAAAGCTCTTCATGAAAACTGGAGTGTATGGCCTGAGAATTTTACAGGAGAGTTTTTATCGGATGAAGAAAAAGTAAAAAAGGCTGTTGAAGCTTTTGAAGTAGACTTAAAGGAAATTTCGAGAAAAGAAGCGTATCGCTGTGATATTACCTATGGAACAAATACTGAATTTGGTTTCGATTACCTGAGAGATAATTTAGTAATAGATTTAGATGATAGAGTTCAAAGAGGACATTTTTATGCAATTGTGGATGAAGTAGACAGTATCCTTATTGACGAAGCTAGAACACCTTTAATAATTAGTGGACCTTCAAAAACCAGGGCTTCTGATTACCGAAGATTTGATCAAATAGCAAAAAGGTTAATTAAAGACAAACATTTTGTGGTTGATGAAAAAAAGAAAACAGTGATTTTAACTGACGATGGTATAGAACATATTGAAAAGCTGTTAAAAATTGATAACTTATATGATCCTGAACATGTCAATAAAATGTATTTCCTATTAAACGCATTAAAAGCTCATCATTTGTTTAAAAAGGATGTTGACTATATAGTTTATAACGGTGAAGTAGTTATTGTTGATGAATTTACCGGACGTTTGCTCCCAGGGCGAAGATATAGTGGAGGTTTACACCAAGCTATTGAAGCAAAAGAAGGCGTTGCAATAAAAGAAGAATCAGTTACTTATGCAACTATCACATACCAAAATTATTTTAGAATGTATCAAAAACTTTCAGGTATGACTGGTACCGCAAAAACGGAAGAGGAGGAATTTAAACAAATTTACGGCATGGAGGTTGTTGTTATCCCAACTCATAAGCCTATGATAAGGATTGATAGGGATGATTTGATATATAGAACCGCTGAAGAGAAATATAAAGCGATTGTCGAAGAAATAAAGAAACGTCATGCAAAGGGGCAACCTGTATTAGTTGGAACAACTTCAATTGAGAAAAGTGAAATCTTAAGTAAAATGTTATCAAAAGAAAGTATTCCGCATGAAGTTTTAAATGCTAAGTATCATGAAAAAGAAGCACAAATTATAGCAAAAGCTGGACAAAAGGGAGCAGTAACTATTGCAACAAATATGGCTGGGAGAGGTACTGATATCAAATTAGGGCCAGGTGTTAAAGAACTTGGTGGTTTGTTAATTATAGGGACTGAAAGGCACGAAAGTAGAAGGATAGACAACCAACTTCGTGGTAGAGCTGGTAGACAAGGGGATCCTGGAGAATCAATATTCTTTCTTTCGGTTGAAGATGATATTGTAAGAATTTTTGGTGGAGATAAAATTTCAAAAATCATGGATATGGTAAGAATACAAAAAGGAGAACCTATTTATCATCCAATGTTGACAAGATTAATTGAACAAGTACAGAAAAAAGTTGAAAGTATAAATTTTTCTATAAGAAAAAATCTGTTACAAATGGATACAGTTTTAGATGCACAAAGAAAAGCTATATATGGTTATAGAGAGTATTTGCTGGCAGGCAATATAGAGGAACATTTTAAAGAAGCCATCGAGGATTTTGTTGAAAGAAGGTTAGAAGAATTTTGTGAAAAGGGAGTTTGTGACACAGCTGGCATTTTAGAATCATTAAAGTTGTGGGGAATTACTGATAAACTTCCTGATACAAGGGATGAACTCCGGGAAGTTTTAATAAATAAATTTAGTGAAAGATTTGAAGCAAAGAGGAAAGAATTTGGTGAAGATTTTCCAAAAATAGGTAAGTTTATAGCTTTGAGAGTATTAGATGAAAATTGGAGACAATATTTGGAAGAAGTAGAACATGTTAAAGAGGCGGTAAGTTTAAGGACATATGGACAGAAAGATCCCATAATTGAGTTTAAGAAAGAGACATTTAGAATGTTTGATGAAATGATGGCTAGAATATATGAACAAACAATCATGCTAATAATGAATCTTAGAAAAATTGACGAGAAGGCGGAAAAAGAATCTAAGAAAGATTTAGAAAAGTTAAGAGTTGTCCATGAGGAATTCAGTCTTGTAAGTAGAAAAGAGAGAAGGGCGACAAAAAAGTCAACGAAAAAGAAATTGAAAGTTAAAAGGAATTAATAGTAATTTTTGTAAAATTGAACTTAAACCTTAAAGATGAAATTAATGGTTGGATTAAACTTTTAATTGAATCTAACTTTTTATTTTTAGAATTGCCTAAGCTTTTTCATGATGTTAAAATCAATCTGGAGGTGGTTGTGTGAAAGCTATTAAAATAGATCACATTGGTATAGTAGTTAGAGACGCGAAAGAGCGTTTAAAACTATATAGAGATTTTTTAGGCTTAAAAGTAGAAAAAATCGAAGAATTACCTGAAAGGGGTTTAAAAGTTTATTTTATTCAAATTGGCGAGACACGTTTTGAACTTCTTGAGCCTTTATCTGAAAGTTCGGAGATAACCAAGTTTCTTGAGACAAGAGGAGAAGGAATTCATCATATTGCGGTTAATATAACTAATATTGAGGAGGCAGTTAAACTAGCTAAAGAAAATGGTTTTAAACCTCTCTCGGAGGAACCAAAAAAAGGGGCTGGGGGAACAAAAGTCTTGTTTTTACATCCTAAAACAACAGGTGGGGTACTTCTTGAGTTAGTTGAAGGTGAACATAAGTAAAAGGAGGCAAAAACATGGAGGAGTTGATCAAAAAATTAAAGGAAATGTCTGAAAGAATAGAACTTGGTGGTGGTGAGAAACAAATTCAGAAACAGCACAGTGCTGGAAAGTTAACTGCTCGTGAAAGACTTAAATTATTATTCGATGAAGGTACTTTTGAGGAAATTGACAAATTTGTTAAACATAGAAATACTTACTTTGGTTTAGATAAAAAAGAATTACCTGCTGATGGAGTAGTTACTGGAATTGGTAAAGTAAATGGGAGAACAGTGGCCGCGTTTTCCCAAGATTTTACAGTAATGGGTGGTTCCCTGGGTGAAATGCACGCTAAGAAGATTGTAAAATTGATGGATTTGGCAATAAAACTTGGTATCCCCCTTATTGGCATTAATGATTCTGGAGGTGCCAGAATTCATGAAGGAGTTGATTCATTATATGGTTATGGGGAAATATTTTTTAGGAATACGTTAGCTTCTGGTGTTATTCCTCAAATCACCTTGATTGCTGGTCCATGTGCTGGAGGAGCTGTATATTCACCGGCAATAACTGATTTTGTAATAATGGTTGATAAGACTGCTCAAATGTTTATTACTGGCCCTAATGTAATAAAAGCTGTTACTGGTGAGGAAATAACGAAAGAAGAATTAGGTGGTGCCCTTGTTCATAATACTAAAAGTGGTAATGCTCATTTTGTAGCTTCAAGTGATGAAGAAGCTATAGAGATTGTTAAGAAAATTTTAAGTTACATACCTCAGAATAATATGGAAGAGCCACCGATAGGTGTTTCTTCTGATCTTTCATTAGATGATGGCATATTGAATATAGTATCATCTGATTCAAAGAAGGCATATGATGTGAGAGATGTTATTAGAAAAATAGTTGATAATGGAGAGTTTTTAGAAGTTCATGAAAATTTTGCAAAAAATATTGTAGTAGGATTTGCGAGGATTAACGGTTATAGTGTAGGGATAGTTGCAAATCAACCAAATGTTTTTGCAGGGGCTTTAGATATAGATTCTTCAGATAAAGCTGCTAGATTTATTAGATTTTTGGATGCCTTTAACATACCAATAATCACATTTGTGGATACTCCAGGATATTTACCGGGTACAAAACAAGAACATGGTGGAATTATTAGGCATGGCGCTAAATTGTTGTATGCATATAGTGAAGCTAGTACTTTGAAAGTTACTATTATACTTAGAAAAGCGTATGGTGGGGCTTATATTGCGATGGGAAGCAAACATTTAGGTGCAGATTTTGTTGCTGGATGGCCTACAGCAGAAATAGCAGTTATGGGTCCTGAGGGTGCTGCAAATATCATATTTAAGAAAGAAATTGAAGCAGCCGAAAATCCTGAAGAGCTAAGAGCACAAAAAATAAAATTATATAAAGAAATGTTTGCAAACCCATATGTTGCTGCTGCTAGAGGTTATATCGATGCAGTTATAGATCCAAGAGAAACAAGGAAGTGGATAGCAAAAGCAATTGAATATGGTGTAACAAAAGTTGAACCGCGTCCAAAGAAAAAGCATGGAAATATTCCATTATGAGGTGAGCAGATGCAGGAGGCATTAATCGTTTTTATAGGTTTGATAACGGTTTTTTTTGTTTTTACGATTTTATTTATTATTTTCAAATTATTTGGTTTTTTCTCAAAAAAGGCTACTGTAAAGCTTCCTAAAAAATTGCCAGTAAGAGAAAAAGTAAAAGATAAAGAGGAAGAAATTGCAGCAGTTATTGCAGCAGTGTACGCCATGTTGGGAAATAATGTGAAGATAATCTCCGTGAAAAAGATAAATCGTAGAAAATATGGAAAACGCGAATGGGAATATTGGAAAAAATCTGGCTGGCGAGGTGTAAAAGAATGGTAAGAAAATTTAAAGTTAAGTTAAATGGTAAAGAGTATTTTGTTGAAATTGAGGAAATAACTACGGGTATTCAGAACAAAGAAGAGGCAAAGATGATTACAAAACAGGATGTTCAAATGACAACAAGTAAAAAGAAGATAGAAACAAAAATAGAAAAAAAAGTAGAAGAAAAAGTGGAAGTTTCGAAAGGGGAAAAGAAAATTCTTTCTCCTATGTCGGGGGTAATTTTAAAGGTGTTTGTTTCAACAGGTCAAAAAGTTGACGTGGGAGACAAAATTGTAATTTTAGAAGCTATGAAAATGGAGAATGAGATAAAGTCTGATGTTGCAGGGACTGTCAAAGCGGTACTTGTCAAAGAAGGAGATAATATAGATACGGGACAAGTTATAGTTGAGCTCGAATAAGGGGGAATTATCGTGAAAAAGAAAATAAGAGTTTTGATAGCTAAGCCTGGGTTAGATGGGCATGATAGAGGGGCAAAAGTTGTTGCAAAAGCTTTGAGAGATGCAGGGATGGAAGTAATTTATACTGGTCTTAGACAGACGCCTGAACAAATAGTAAGAAGCGCCATACAAGAAGATGTTGATTTAATTGGTTTATCAATCTTATCTGGCGCACATATGAATATTTGTGAGAAATTATTAAAATTCATGAAAGAAAACGGAATAGAAGATGTTCCTGTTTTCGTTGGTGGAATAATTCCACCGGATGATGTAGAAACTTTGAAAAAAATGGGAATTAAAGAAGTTTTTGGACCTGGAACACCTCTTTCTACAATTGTGGAAAAAATAAGAAAAATATTTTCGGAGGTAGAAAGTTGAAAGATATTATAGAAAAAATGCAAAACAGAGATATCAGAGCACTTGCAAAGTTAATTTCTTATGTGGAAAATAATCCACATGACAGGTTTGTAGATAGTCTTCCTTCAACAGGTGCGAAGATTATAGGTTTTACAGGTAGTCCTGGTACAGGGAAAAGCACGTTGGTTAATAAAGTGATTTCGTATCTTAGAAAAGAAAAGTACTCAGTAGGCGTTATTGCAATCGATCCAACTAGTCCATTTAGTGGTGGTTCATTTTTGGGTGACAGAATAAGAATGAAGACTCATTTTTTGGACGAAAAAGTGTTTATCCGAAGTATGGGGAGTGGTTCAAGTCTTGGTGGATTGAATGAAAGCATTTTCGATGTTATAAAGTTGATGGACGCATTTGGGTTTGATTATGTTTTGGTTGAAACTGTAGGTGCTGGGCAAAGTGAAATTGATATAGTTTATGTTTCAGATGTTGTTGTGCTAGTTTTATCGCCAGGTTCAGGAGATGATATTCAATTTTTAAAATCCGGAATTATGGAAATAGGAGATATTTATGTTATCAATAAAGCTGATCTTGAGGGTGCGGATTATTTAAAAGCAAGACTCGAAGCTACTTTTTCACTTTCAAACATAAAAAAACCAATTATTAAAACGATTGCTACATCTGGTATAGGTGTTGATGATCTTGTAGAAAACATCCAAAAGGTTTTAGAACAGTTTTATAAAAATGGTGAGATTAGGAAAAGAAATGAACGTAGATTGAAAAAACATGCTGAGGCCATTTTGATTAGAAAAATTCAAGAATGTGTAGATAATGTGAAAAAGGTCGAAAGTGTAGAAGGTATTATCAATGAGGTTTTAAAGAACATTTGTAACAAGTGATATAATTTTTTAATTAGGGGGGATAGTATGAAAAAAGTGATAGTAGCTTTAATGATCTTATTAGCAATATTATCTTTTTCTCTGAATTTTAAATCGTTACAATTTAAGGTTGTTGAAGCCAAATTTCTAACAGCTAGGAGTTTTCATAATGCAGCTCATATGAAAGAAGTCATAGATGTTTTAGAAGAAAATTTGCAAGAGGATACAGATATATACACATTGTTAGCAGAAGCGTATATGGAATATGGACTTTGGGGAGTGGAAGGTGAGAAAAAAGAAGAGATGTATGAAAAGGCCTTGGAATATGCAAAAAAAGCGATTGAGTTGGATGAAACTAATGGAAGAGCTTACTATGTAGCTGGAGCTACCATTGGAAGGTTGGCTCAATTCAAAGGAATAGTTAAAAGTCTATTTATGCTTGGAGATTTTGATAATTATATTGACAAAGCGATTGAATTGTTGGATGATAATTTTTATAAAGGATTGGCTTATCTTGCAAAAGGGATGAGATACAGAGATGTTCCCTGGCCATTGAATAACTATAAGAAGTCGGAGGCTTATTTACTGAAAGCCCTCGATTTTTTACCAAACTATCCTAATATACATTTAGAATTAGGGAAATTATACGAGAAATGGGGTAAAAAGGAACTAGCAATAAAGGAATTGAATATAGTACTTGAAAGTCTTCCTCATCCATTGTTAATAAAAACTCATGAAGAAGCAAAGGCTGAGGCAGAAGAAATTTTAAAAAGATTGAAGTGAGGTGCTTATGTGGCAATAATCAAAAAAATTCGTATACCTGAGGACATTATTATAGTTGAAGTTTTTGGACAATACGATAATAGAATTAGATATCTTAGAAAGAGGTTCAACTTAGACATAACTATTAAAGGAAATGAAGTGGTAATAAAAGGAGAAGATAGTGAAAACGTTGAAATTGCTGAGAGTATTATTCAAGAGATGATTAATATTACTAGAGATGGGCATTTAATTGACAAACAAGAGTTTGAATATTTAGTAGATGAAAAGGAGATAGAAAAAAGTTCAAAAGTATTAACGGATGTAGTTACTAAAACAATAGCAAGAGGTAGAGTTAAACCTAAAACCCAGGGGCAAAAGAGATATATTGAAGCCATAGAGAAAAATGATATAGTTTTTTCAATAGGTCCAGCTGGTACGGGAAAGACTTATCTTGCGTCAGCATTAGCAATTGATTATTTAAGATCCGGAAAGGTAAACAGAATAATTTTAACTAGACCTGCAGTTGAAGCTGGCGAAAAATTAGGTTTTCTTCCTGGCGATCTTGCTGAGAAAGTTGATCCGTATTTAAGACCTTTATTTGATGCACTTATGGATATGTTGCCGTTAGAAAAATTTATTTCCTATAGAGAAAGAAATATTATAGAAATAGCACCACTTGCTTATATGCGTGGCAGAACTTTGAATAATGCTTTTATTATTCTTGATGAAGCACAAAATACAACTTATGAACAAATGAAAATGTTTCTAACAAGAATTGGATTTAATTCAAAAGCGGTTATAACTGGTGATATTACTCAGATAGATATAAAAGAGCATTCAGGTCTAGTTATAGCCCAGAAAATATTGAGTGGAATAGAAGGAATAAGCTTTGTTTACTTAACTGAAGCTGATGTTGTCAGACATCCATTAGTTAAAAAAATTATCAAAGCATATGAAAATTATGAAAAGGGAGTAAAAAAACAGGATGAATGAATTTTTTAAAAGGTTAAACTCGAGATCTTTTGAAGGATTATTGGTATCGATTGTTGCAGTTTTAATATTTAATATTTTTGATTTTGAAATATCAACATCATTTAACGAGTTTGTATTGTTAATTTTTATTTGGTATTTAGTTATTGAATTATTGTTGAAAAGTATTTATTATTTTAAATTACATGTAATTTATAGGATAACTTTTTATTTGCTATTCCTTTTGGGAATTTTAATAACTTATCCTTTCGTCATAAAGTTTGATTTTATGCTTTCACCATTTTTGATTACCAGTTTGCTTTTAACACTTTTGATGTCTTATGAAATTGGTATAGCGGCTGGAATGTTACAAAGCCTTTTAATAGCTTTTCATTCAAATAACTTTTATATATTGTTGTTTTTTGTTCCACAAATAATTTTTATGAATTTTCTTATAAGAAATGTCAATAGAAGAATAGAAGTTGCAAAGGCTGCATTGTATACATCTATTCTTGCTGTTATTATATTGTTATTTAATCCAAAATATCTAAATGTTTATCATTTAACAATTTCGTTTTTAAATCCATTCATTTCAACAGTTCTTATTCTAGGGCTCCTGCCATATATTGAATATTTTACAAGAATATATTCTAACATTGGTTTATCAGAACTTGCAAATATGAATCATCCTTTGTTGAAAAAACTCTCTATACAGGCTCCTGGGACATATTATCACAGTATTATGGTTGCTACGCTTGCAGAAGCTGCAGCTGAAAGAATAGGAATAAATTCGACTTTTACCAGAGTAGCTTCTTATTTTCACGATATTGGTAAAATAATTAGACCTTACTTTTTTGTCGAGAATCTTCCAGAAGATGCTGAAAACCCTCACGATAAGGTTAGCCCATTTTTGAGTCATATCATTTTGGAGGATCACATAAAATCAGGAATAGAGCTTGCTAGAAAATATAGGTTACCGTTAAGAATTGAATTTATAATTCCGCAGCATCACGGAACTAGAGTTCAAAAGTATTTCTATCACAAAGCAAAAAAGATAGAACCAGATACTTCAGAAGATGCATTTAAATATCCTGGGCCTAAACCACAATTTAAAGAAGCAGGGATAATAATGCTTGCTGATAGTGTAGAAGCAGCATTAAAGAGTATAAAATCATCAAGTTATCAAAGTATAAAAGAAGTGGTTGAAAAAATAGTATCTGGGATATACAATGAAAGGCAATTGGATGAATCGGGATTAAACTTAAAAGAGTTAGAGTTAATTGTTGAGGAATTTATTAAAGTGATTGTAAATATTACTAAGGTTAGGGTTGAGTATCCTAAGGAGGATATTCAAAAGGTGGTGCAAATCGATGATATACAATGAAAATTTTGAATACGATGAGAAATTTCTGGAAATCATGAATGAAGTTTTAAAAGAAGAGTTGAAGAAGGAAGTGAACGTAGGTTTAGTTTTTGTAGATAGAGATGAAATCGAAAAATTGAACAAGGAATACAGGCGGATGGAAGGCCCTACAGATGTTCTTACTTTTGTTTACGGTGATGAAGATCTTTATGCAGAAGTTTTTGTTTGCGAAGAAATTGTCAGAGAAAATGCAGAAAAGTTTTTAAGTAGCTTTGAGGATGAATTATTGACTGTCTTAATACATGCCGCTTTACATGTTGCGGGGTATGATCACGAATACGACACTTCAAAATCTGAAGAAATGTTTAGAAAGCAGGAATATTATCTAAGAAAGTATAAAGATAATTAGAATATTGAGGTTATTTCATGTCATTCCTATGGATATCACTCCGAATTTTGCTTTTAAGTTTTGAAAGAATTACTGGGAAAAAGATAGTTGAAAATCAATCAGTTATAACCGCTTCTTGGGGGTTTTTTAGTTTTTCTTTATTAACATTGTTACCATTTTTGAATAAGGTTAATTTAGATATTATAAAAGTATCCTTCATTAGTGGAACTATTTACTTTTTTTCATTCTTCCTCTATATGTATGCACTCTCCAATGAAGATGTTTCAGTTGTAGCCCCTCTTTACAATATTAATGCTATTTTCCTGATTTTTGTTGCATTTATCTTTTTAAGTGAGAAGGTAACTGTAAATAAACTTTTGGGAAGTATAATGATGGTGTATGGAGTTTCTTATCTAAAAAAATCTGGAAGTTTTATGAAATCTTATGTAAATATCTTAAAAAGTAAAGGGGCTTTTGCAATGATAATTTCTTCAATGCTAATTGCAGTAGGTAGAACTGTCGATGGTTTTTTAACTATACACAGATACTATGATCCAATTGGGTATTCCATTGGTGTGTATTTAACAATGACTTTATATTTTTTTATTGCTAGTTTTATAAAAGAAAAAAGTATAAAAAACTATGTTGTTTTTATAAAAAACAAATGGATGTATTTGATTGGAGGAGGATTTTGCAATGCATACGCCTATATATTTCTTTTAAAAGCCTTTAAGTATATCGATGTAAGTATAGCAGAACCACTTTCTATGGTTTCTGCTTTAGTTTCTATAATTTTCGTGTATATCTTTTTCAAGGAGAAAATTAAGCTTAGATTTATTGGAACTGTTTTCTTGATTTTAGGAGCGTTTGTAATATATAGAAAAGTTGTATAATATTTGGTGAACTTAGGGAGTGATTGGTGTGAGAAAAATACGTTTAGGGATAGTGGGTTGTGGTATAGCTGCTAAGGAACTTCATTGGCCAATTTTGAAAGAGTTAAGGGACAAGTTTGAAATAACGGCTGTGAATAGTAGAACCAGAAAACATGCAGAAGAATTTGCAAAGTTAGTAGGCTCACCTGAAATTTTCGATACATATGAAGAGCTTTTAGATTCTGGAGTTATTGAAGCTGTTGATTTAACTATTCCAATCGAACTAAATGTTCAGTTTACCGAAAAAGCTATACTTAAAAATATTCATGTAATATGTGAAAAGCCAATCTCTACTGATGTTGAAACTGGTAAAATATTGGTAAATTTAGCTAAACAAACTGATAAAGTAATCTACATTGCAGAAAACTGGAGACATATAAAAAAATATTATAAAGTAAAAGAAGTTCTATCGAAAATAGGTAAGCCTTTATACTTTAATTGGAAAATTTGGATAGGAATGGATAGAAATAATAAATATGCGCAAACAGAATGGAGAAAAACCCCAAAACATATTGGAGGTTTTCTATCAGATGGTGGTGTTCATCATGTGGCTGCTATGAGATTAATATTTGGTGATATTAAATGGGTTTCAGCAATTACTAAAAAACATGCTAGTTTTTTAGGTGGTCCCGATTTTTTGGAGGCAGTATTTGAATTTGAAAATCAAGTTGTTGGAAATTATACGGTTTCATATGCTATAAAATCTGAGGAAACTTTTGAAGTCATTGGCACAATAGGAAAGATCAAATTAGAAGGAAATAAAATTATAGTAAATGATGAAATAATTGAAGTGGAAGAAAATATGGGGTATAAAGAAGAATTCGAGGATTTTTATGAAATTATACTAGGTGTTCGTAAAAATGAACTCGGTTCTCCTGAAGAAGCTTTAAAAGATTTAGCGTTTTTTGAAGCGGCGTTAAAATCTAATGGGGACAGAATAGATTTAACTTCATTGTTATAGGAGGTGGTTTATCATAATCACTGCAGTAATTAATGCTATAGCCGTTGTAATCGGTAGTACGATAGGTATTTTGTTAAAAAGGGGTTTACCAGAAAGAATAAAAAAAATACTATTTTACGCGGTTGGACTTTCAACTGTTGGACTTGGTATTACAATGATTTTAAAAGTAAATAATTTTTTGATAGTCCTTGGTTCTATGGCACTGGGTGGAATAATAGGTGAAATTATCGATATTGAAAATTTTCTGAGAAAGGTTGGAAATTCTATTAAGGAAGGAGATTTTTCTACTGGTTTTGTGGCTTCTTCTCTACTCTTTCTTGTAGGGCCTATGACAATAGTTGGTTCAATTACTGCGGGTTTAACTGGTGATGGTTCAATAATATACATGAAATCACTTTTAGATGGAATTTCCTCTGTTGTTTTAGCTTCGGTGTATGGTTTAGGAGTAATGTTATCTTCACTATCAGTTTTAATAATACAAGGAGTTATTGTTTTTTCTTCTTCGAAACTTTCTTTCCTAACTCAGGAAGTTTACCTTAACGACTTGATTGCTGTTGGAGGATTGATGGTATTAGGAATAGGTTTGAAAATACTTGAAATTAAAGATACAAAAATAGGTAATTTTTTACCTGCATTGTTTGTCTCACCATTTCTTGTATTTATAGTGTCTAAATTTTAGGGGTGCATAAAATGTTAATTAATGTTGCTGGTGTTGGAAAAGTAACAAGCGCTTTACTATTTAATTTGAAAGATAAAGTTGAAATTGGCTATGTGCTTTCGAGGAATAAAAGAAAAGCGGAAAAATTATGTGAAGAAATGGGTCAAGGAACACCAGTAGATTATAATGATAGTTTTAAGTTTGAAGGAATTCTTTTTGTTGGATATCCAGATTCAATATTACCTGAAGCATCTAGCATATTAAAAAAGTATGTTAACGAAAAGACCATTGAAGTTATCCATTTTAGTGGTTATTTTTCATCAAATATTTTTCCAACAAATTGGAATCCTGCGTCTGTACATCCAAATTGTCCTGTTTTAGGAAAAGAAACGAACTTGAAAAATGTTGTGTTTGGGATAGAAGGGAATTTGGAAGTTGCAAAAAAAATAGTTTCTTTATTAGGTGGAGAATATTTTATAATTCCCCCTGAATCAAAAACATATTATCATTTAGCAGCTGTATTGATTAGCAACTTTTCATTAGCTTTAGCATATCTTTCAGAAAAGTTATATGAACAAGGAAAAATTTCTAAAGAAAAATTTTCTCGTGTAGTTGAGAGTTTATTAAATAATATGGTTGAGAATATAAAGAAAAACGGGACCGTAGAGTCTATAACTGGTCCCATTGCAAGGAAAGATTATAATATTGTGAGAAAAGAAAGAGAACTTTTTTGCAAAACTTTTCCAGAGTATTGTGGTTTATACGATAAATTTATTCATATCATACTCTCAATGAAGGAAAAAAAGTAGTTAGACAATTTTTCAATATTTCTTTCTGCTTCTTCCTTTATTTTTGAATTTGTCATTACATATGCCTTTAGTTTGGGTTCGGTTCCTGAGGGTCTTACATATATTTTTCCCTCGTCAAAAACGATTTTAAGAGTTTCGTTAGGTAAGATGCCATCTATTCCTTTTGAATAGTCGATTATTTTTTTTGCTGATTTGGGAAGTGTACCATTTTTGATCTTTTCATATAATTCTTTTGCAATCTTAATATCTTTGAATTTAAAGTTAAGGAGTTTTTCATAGTAATAGCCATACTTAGCATACAATTCTTCCAGTGTTTCAATTAAATCATTATTTTTGGCACTTACAGCTACAAGTGCAGAACCAATAACTCCATCTTTGTCTCTAGCATGGTTTCCAGTAAGGTAACCACAACTTTCTTCAAAACCGAATAAGAAACTCAGTTTACTTTTTTCAATAAGGTCACCTATAAATTTAAAACCTGTTGGAGTTTCATAGACTTTTACGTTTTTTTCGGAACACATTGGCTTTACCATATCTGTAGTAACAATGGTTTTAATAACCATTGAATTATGTTGTGCTTTCTCTAAAAGAAGATTCGTTAATATAACTCCAACTTGATTTCCAGTAAGCCTTGTATCCTTCCAAATAACTCCCACTCTATCACAATCGGGATCAGTTGCAATCCCAAGTGAAACTTTAAATTTTTTCATATAAAGTTTTAACAATTCAAGAGCTTCATCGTCTTCAGGATTTGGAGATTTAACAGTTGGAAAGTTTCCATTAGGTTCCATTTGTTCTTCAACTTTAATAACTTTTGCCCCAAGTTTTTCAAGTACTTTTATTACAGGTTTTGCACCTGTTCCATGAAGTGGAGTGTAGACAATTTCTAAACCTGTTAAATCAGTATTTACTGTTTCGCACACGATTTCAACAAATTTGTTTAAAATTTTATCATCTATCAATTTAAAGTTATCTGAAAGGTGTATAGGTAAGTTCCAAGCGTGTTCAACATATTTTGAAAGGATGTTTGTAACTTGGGGTATTGCTTGTACACCATTTGAAGTATACACTTTATACCCATTATATTCAGGAGGATTATGGCTGGCAGTTATTACGATTCCAATATCTGCTTTTAAATATCTTACTGCGAACGAAAGTACAGGTGTTGGAACAGGTTCAGAAAATAATAAAACTTTATGCTGATCCGCTGCAAAAACTTTAGCTGTTAATTCTGCAAATTTTCTTGAATTGTTTCTTGTATCATAAGCTATTACAACACTTTTTAGGTTATTATCTTTCATGTAATTTGAAACCCCTTTAGTTGCTACCATGATTGTTTTTTCATCAAATTCTCCCTCTTTCATGATTCCTCTTATTCCACCGGTTCCAAATAATATCATGTAGTTCCCTCCTTCCTTTCAATAATATTATACTATGCATTAACTCTCGTTAAATGTAAGCTTGATGCGACGTTTACATAAAAGTTACATTAAATTTACTTGAAAGGTGTAAGAAAGGTTATATAATATGTTGTGTATAATGGACAGATTTTGATTAGTATTATAGACATATACGAGGTGAAAATTTGAAATTAGGTAGAAAAATAAGAAATTTAAGGGTAGCAAGGGGTTATACTCAAGAAGAATTGGCTGATAGATGTGATTTATCGAGAAGTTTCATTTCCCAACTGGAAAATGATCAAGTTTCACCTTCAATAGATACACTTGAAAGAATTTTAAGAGTTTTAGGTTCAGACTTGAAAAGTTTTTTTGCTTCTGATGAAAAACGGGAAAAAATAGTATTTAAAGTTGAAGAGAGAGTACCAATGTATTTAGATGAACTTGGGATTAAAGGGTATATATTGATGGATAATATAGAAGATAAATCGATAGATCCAAAATTAATTGAGTTGGTACCAGGTGCCGAAACAGAAGAAGAAGAACCTCATGAAGGAGACGAATTTGGATATGTAATAAAGGGAAAATTGGAATTAATCCTTGATAATAAGGTATATAAAGTTGGTGAAGGCGATTGTTTTTATTATTGTGCTGATAGGAAACATAAAATAAGAAATCCTTATAAAAATAATGTGAAATTTTTGTGGATAAACATTGAATAAAAAAATTAGAACGGGGAGGGATTAAATTGAAAAGTTTAGGAAGACACATCATAGCTGAGTTTTATGACTGTGATAAAGAAATACTAGATGATGTAGAATTAATTGAAAAAACAATGAAAGATGCAGCATATGAAACTGGTGCAACTATTGTCAATTCCTCGTTTCATAGGTTCCTCCCCTATGGGGTTAGTGGAGTGGTAGTTATTTCAGAATCACATTTAACTATACATACATGGCCGGAGTACGGATATGCGGCGGTTGATTTATTTACATGTGGTGATGATGTTGATCCCTGGAAAGCATTTTCGTATTTGAAGAAGATATTGAAATCTCAAAGAGTTCACGTAGTCGAGCATTTAAGGGGAAAATATGATGAAATAGGAATACCAGAAGATTCACCACATAAAATGGAGGTGTAAGCGATGGAGTATGGTTTTGTTCCAAACAGACATTTATGGTACTTTGAATATTACACACCTGGTAATTGTGGAATATTTATGAAAATGAACAGACATTTATACAGTGCACAAAGTAAATATCAGAGAATAGATATATTTGAAACAGACTTCTTTGGAAGAGTTTTTTCTCTTGATGGGATAACTATGACCACTGAAAAGGATGACTTTTTTTATCACGAGATGCTTGTACATGTTCCTATGTTTATGCACCCAAATCCAAAAAAGGTTCTTGTAATAGGTGGAGGCGATGGAGGAAGTGTTAGGGAAGTTTTGAAACATAAAAGTGTTGAGAAAGTAATCATGTGTGAAATAGATGAAATGGTTGTTGAGGCAGCAAAGAAATACCTCCCTGTCACAGCAAGTAAATTGGATGATCCCAGAGTAGAATTAGTGTTTGAGGATGGTTCAAAATTTGTTAGAAATTTTAAAAATGAATTTGATGTGATTATAATTGATTCTACTGATCCTACAGCTGGAGAAGGTGGGCATTTATTTACAGAAGATTTTTATAAAGCATGTTACGATGCGTTAACTGAAAATGGAACATTTTCTGCAGAGTCAGAAGACTGGTTATATGATGGAGCTTGGATGAGATTAGCATATTCTAGAATTAAAAAAGTTTTTCCTGTTACCAAACTATATTTAGGATTTATGCCTTCATATCCAAGTGGAATGTGGGCTTACACGTTTGGTTCAAAAGGTCTTGATCCTCTAAAAGACTTTGATTCCGAAAGAGTTAAGGGTTTTGAGGAAGAGCTAAAATATTATAATGAAGAGATTCACAGAGCAGCATTTGCTCTACCAACCTTTTTGAAAAAAGAATTGGAGAAGCTATGAAGTTGAGTGAAAAGTTTTTGTATATGGATGGACAAGTGTCCATCCTTTTTTATACTGTGTAAAAAAAGGAGGGATGTATATGAAAAAGTTTTGGATATCTTTAGTATTAGTCGTAATTGTGATTGTTGTAGTGATTGTAAGTATTCCAAAGGAACAAGTATTATACATCTACAACTGGGAAGAATATATTCCAGATGAAGTGATTAAAGCATTTGAAGAGGAATATAATTGTAAAGTTGTATATGATTCTTTTGCATCTAATGAAGAGATGTATGCGAAAATCAAAGCAGGTGGCAGTGGATATGATATAGTGTTTCCCTCAGGTGATCACGTGTCAATAATGAAGAAGGAGGGAATGCTTTTAAAGCTTGATCTGTCTAAAATTCCTAATTTCAAGTATTTGGACGAAACAGTTTTGAGTAAAACAACGTATGATCCGAATCATGAATATAGTGTTCCGTACATGTTGGGGTCAACAGGTATAACTGTTAATAAAAAATATGTACAAGATTACAAACGTTCGTGGTCTATTTTTGAAGACGAGAGACTGAAAGGGCATATGACTTTACTTGACGATATGAGAGAGGTATTAGGTGCTGCTTTGAAATATTTGGGATACTCTGTTAATTCAACTAATCCTAAAGAGATTGAAGAAGCGAAACAACTAGTCTTAAAGTGGAAAAAGAATATAGTTAAATTTGATGCTTCTTCTTATGCAAATGGAATTGTTAATGGGGAATATTGGGTAGTTCATGGATATGCTGAAGACATTTTTCAAAGAATTCCTGAAGGTGAGGAAAAATACTATGACTTTTTTATTCCTGAAGAGGGCGGAACCTTATGGATTGACAATATGGTGATTTTGAAAAACGCTAAACACGTTGATTTAGCTTATAAATTTATTAATTTCATTCTTGAGCCTCATAACGCAGCGAAAATTGCAGATTTTCTTGGTTTACCGTCTCCAAATGTTGAGGCAAGAAAATATATTAAAGAAGAACCGATATATACAATCGAAGAATTAAAAAATTGTGAGTTTATTGAAGATATAGGGGAATATATTGAATTGTATAACAAAGCATGGCAAGAAATAATTATGTGAGGAGTTTAAGATGATAGGAAGTAAGGTGACTGTAAAAAAAGTAAGTAAATTTTTTGGAAGTTTTCAAGCATTAAAAGATGTTAATTTAGAAATCCAAAAGGGAGAATTTTTCTCCCTTTTGGGGCCTTCTGGTTGTGGCAAAACAACTTTACTTAGAATAATTGCAGGACTTGAAAAACCAGATACTGGTGATGTATTTTTTGATGAGGTATCAGTTATTAATATTCCACCGCACAAGAGAAAAGTAAATACTATTTTTCAAAATTACGCATTATTTCCACATTTAAGTGTTTTCGAAAATGTTGCATTTTCTTTGAGATTGAAAAAAGTCTCAGAATCAGAAATTAAAGAGAGAGTTGAAAAGCTATTGAATCTGGTTAGGCTTGAAGAACATGCAAGTAAAAAGCCATCTCAACTATCCGGAGGACAAATGCAAAGAGTGGCAATAGCTAGAGCTCTTGCAAATGAGCCGAATGTTTTACTTTTAGATGAACCAGTTAGTGCATTAGATGCCAAACTGAGGCAAGAGTTACTTGTTGAACTTGATAATTTGCACGATAAAGTAGGGATAACTTTTATATATGTTACTCATGATCAAGCAGAAGCAATTAGTGTTTCTGATCATGTTGCTGTAATGAATAAAGGAGAGATTGTTCAAATTGGTACTCCGTACGAAATATATGAAAGTCCATCAAATCAATTTGTAGCGTCGTTTATAGGAGAAACAAATTTAATGAAAGCAAAGGTTATTGATGTGCAAGAAGAATTTGTAAGGGTAGAAGCTCAAGGAATTGGAGAATTTGAGTGTTATAAAGATAAAAAGGTAGAAAAAGGTGACAAATTATTAATAACCTTGCGTCCAGAAAAAATTAGAATTTCGAGTAAACCTCTAAAGGGAGCTAATAGTTTTCATGGAATAGTTGAGGAAGAAATATATATGGGATACCAAACAAAATATTTTGTTAAATTAGATGAAGGTTACATTATGAAGATATATAAACAGCACGTAAAGTATCTTTTGGATGAATCGATAATCCATTGGAATGACGAAGTATACATAACCTGGGATCCAAATGACAGTTTTATTGTTGAGGTGAGCAAAAATTGAAGCTTGTATCTGGATATGCATTTTGGTTGATAATCTTTTTTATAATACCTTTGTTAATAATTTTAAGTTATAGTTTTTTAGAAAAGACACCTTATGGAGGTGTTTATTTTAGATTTTCTTTAGAAGGTTATAAATCGTTTTTTACTGTTAGTTATTTAAAAATTCTTTGGCGTACAATTTGGATTTCTTTAATCTCTACAATTGTTACTATTTTATTGGCGCTTCCAACGGCTTATTATATTTCAAAAAGTAAGTTTAAAAATTTATTACTGCTTCTTGTGGTGATCCCATTTTGGACTAATTCTTTGATAAGAATTTATGCCTGGATCTTTGTATTAGGAAACAATGGACTTGTAAATCAATTACTAAGGGCAATAGGGCTTGTAGATGGATATATACAATTTTTATATAACCCATTTGCAGTAATTTTAGTTATAGTATATGCCTATTTACCTTATGCAATAATACCGCTATATGCTTCTATTGAAAGACTAGATAACTCTATTCTTGAAGCTGCGTTAGACTTGGGGTGTAATAAAAGAAAAGCTTTCTTTAAGGTGTTAATTCCAAATATAAAGTCTGGTTTAATTACTTCAATAATTTTTGTGTTTATTCCTGCAATGGGCTCATATGCTATTCCTGATTTAGTTGGAGGAATAAATTCTAAAATGATTGGAAATGAGATAGCTAGGCAACTTACAACCGCCAAAAACTGGCCAGCTGCGGCTGCAATTTCTTCAGTACTTACGTTTATAACTTTAATTGGGGTTATAGTATTTGTAAGAAAAAGTCAGAAGGAAGTGTTACAGTGAATTCTGGTAAATTTGTGCAAACTATATCATTTTTAGTATTCATATTTTTCTATATTCCTATAGCTATAGTTATCTTTTTTTCATTTAATGCTTCCAAATCTCCTGTTTGGACAGGATTTAGTCTCATGTGGTATAAAGAATTATTCTTTGATTCATATACTATATGGAAAGCTTTTTGGAATTCAATGATCGTTGCAATTTCTTCAAGTTTTATAGCGACAGTTTTAGGAACTTTGGGAGCTATAGGGCTTTATTGGGGAAAATTTAAGGGAAAAGAGACAATCTGGATTATTTCTTATTTGCCATTAATTATCCCAGATATAATTATTGGTGTTTCTCTTTTAATATTTTTTGTTTTTATCAAACTTAGACTTAGCTTGTTAACCATCTTTATTGCTCATGTTACCTTTTCTATTCCATATGTTTTGATGATAGTATATTCGAGACTTCAAGATTTCGAATACAGTATTGTTGAAGCAGCATATGATTTAGGAGCAACCGAAAATGTTGCACTTTTTAAAGTTATTATTCCAATATCTTTTCCTGGGATCTTGGCGGCATTTTTTATGTCTCTGACGCTTTCTATTGATGATTTTGTCATAACATTTTTTGTTGCAGGGCCTGGTTCGACAACACTTCCATTGAAAATTTATTCAATGATAAGATTTGGAATTTCTCCCTCAATAAATGCAATTTCTACTCTTATGTTGATTGGAACAATTACTTTAAGTGTCATTCTAAAAAAATATTTAAAGTACATTTTTTAACCTAAAAAAATCCAAGTGAATATCTCCAAATCTTTTAGTAACTAATAATTCAAGGCTATCGGGAATGCTCAATTTTTCTTTTTTTGAATGTTCAACTATTATAATTCCATCTTTTGTTACAATGTTGGAGATGTTTACTAAGAGGTTATTTACAATTCCCAGTTCAAATGGAGGATCTGTAAAGACGATTTCATACCTATTTTTTGAAGTTCTTAGGAAAATTCTTGCGTCTTTTTTGAAAATCTTTATTCTTTTTTCAACTCCTAGGATTCTTGAATTAGCAGCAATGGTTTTAACCGCTTTGCTTGATATTTCAACAAAGTGAACGTACTTTGCACCGTTACTTAAAAACTCAAAACCAACTATACCACTTCCTGCACATAAATCGAGTACAGTTTTATTATTTAAGTTAAGTATATTTACTAAAGCCATTCTTACTTTACCGGGGGTATACCTTGTTCTTTTATCAGGAACCATTTCTAGTCTTTTCCTTTTAAAACTACCTGTTTCTATAACTAGCATGTTCCACCTCAAAATAGGGTTATATAGTCCGTAAACTTTTTCAAATTTTGTTTTTACGTAGTTTATAAAATAGTTTGGATTTAATGTTTCATCTTTTAATAAATCTTGTGGGCCATAAATTGATTATTCTCAATTTTGTAGGTAAAATCTTTTATTTCTTTTAACATTGCATAATAAATTTGTGCGGCATATAAATTACCAAGCATATAAGAAAGAAAAAATCCCAAAGAACTATGAGTCCAAAGGATATCCTGTAGTACTTCTCACTGTAGGTTTTGGGTGTAATCCTAAAATATTTTTTCGTTTTTTCATTCCAAATTTGGGGAAGTTCTAAGACCTTAATCATATCGTTTATTAAACCCTACTATAATATATAAGTTGTAAGTTACTTTATCAGCTTTTGTGCATGTTAGCGTCTTTTTAACTATGTTTATATTTTTCCAAAGTTCTTTATTATTTCTACAGTATTTTTTGGGCATGCAAGTTCTTGATCCCAACAAAGTAAAGCAATAGTGCTTTCAAACTTTGAAATTTTTCTCAAGTGGTTTTTAAGTTTTTTTAGATTTATGTCCATAAACGTTTTAACCCTTTAAGTTAGTTCCTTTTCCATTTCGGATTGAATCAGAAAAGGTTTAAATCCTAAGTTTTTTAAAGATTTAAATAATTCATCGTCTTCTGGAACAGCTGAAATTAGAATATTTTTACATTTTGTTGTATTAGTTAAATATTGTACAGAAGCTTTTGTAATTTTATTCCAATCATCTTTTGTTCCAATATCTATAATGTAAACATTTTCATTGTCTGATTTTCCCCAGACAAGATATCCTTCACTTTCATCGGTAATTATTTTTTCAAAGTTATACCTTCCATCCGACAAAAGAAGGGAAATAGGTTCTCTTTGCCAATTTAGTTTTCTACCAGAAAAATAAATTTCTAATGCTTGTGTGTACACCGTTCTAGATTCAACTGAAATATGTTTGTATTTGACTGAAAAACTTTTTGGATTTTCTAGGTTCATGGAATGTAATAATCTTTTTTCTCTAAAGCCATGTTTCTCATAAAACTTAAAAGCCCTTAAGTCATCTTTAACAACTTCAAGTTGAATTTTTTTAATTCCTCGCCATTTTAAATAATTTATCGAATGTTCTAAAATATAACTTGCAGCACCTGTTCCTCTCTCTTCTCTAATAACCCCCATAGCATCTATACGAGCTCTTTCTTTTCTAATGCTTATTACTATAAAGCCAAAAGGTTTGTTATCTTTAAGAAAAATAAAACTATCAGATAGCGAAATCGAATTTTCTCTAGCATCTAATTGGAAACTTACAACATTCCACTTAATTGGTACAGTGTAGTCTTCAAATACCTTATTGAGAAGATTTATGAATTCTATTTGTGAGTATTCATCTAAAGTTAAAATTTTCATAACCATTATATCACCCCTTTCAGGTGATTAAATCAATTATGCTTTTCACAATATTTTCGTCTTTAATACCCAATACGGAAACATTCAACATACCAGTTGCTTTTGATAATTCATCTTTTTTTGAGAATTCAATGTAAGGAACTCGTGAAATTTCACATCTGATTTTTACATCTCTTTTAACTCTTTCTCCAGCATCGGAAGCTATTATAATTACTTTATGTTTTTGTTTAAAATCTTTTATGTATTCTCTGATATTGTCTTTTCCGTAAACTAACTTTTTTGCTTTTGAAGCAAATCCTAATAGAGTTAAAACTTTTTTTTCTGTCATTTTTAACACCTCCTACAGTGTTAACGAATCAACACAGGCGTATGCATTATGTGTGTGAATAGATTCGTAACTTTCTACTTCAACTTTAAACCATTTTATTCTTTTATCTTCCTTTAGTTTCAGCGCAACATCTCTCGCAACATCTTCAACGAATTTTGGATTTTCGTATGCGTTTTCAGTCACATGCTTTTCATCAGGTCTTTTTAAAAGCGTATATAAAGGACTACTTGCTGAATGCTCTGCTATTGCTATTAACTCTTCAAACCAGATTAATTCATATGTTTCAACTTCAATCAGTATTTTTGCTCTTTGGTTATGTGCATTGTACTTGCTAATTTCTTTTGAACAAGGGCATAAAGTTTGTACAGGTACTTCAACAACTAAATAAAAATTATACTTTTTATCATTATCATATGCTTTGAATCCACATTTATATTCAAGAAAACTTTCTATTTTTGTTACAGGAGCTTCTTTTTTCAAAAAATATGGGAAAGAAATTTCTATCTTTGCACTCTGAGCATTTAAAGACTTTTTCAAATCATCCAAAATCTCTTTTATGGTTTTTGGTTCGATTTTAAAATGAAAATTATTCAAGATTTCTACAAATCTGCTCATATGAGTTCCTCTAAAATCTTTTGGTAGATCTACGAACATATTGATATCTGCAACTGTATGCTGAATTTTATTCTTTTTATCAAGAACAATTATTGGATATCTTAGATTTTTAATACCTACATGTTTTAATGGGATATTTCTTAGGTCTTTTTCATTTTGCACATCCTTGAGCATGGTTCCATCCTTTCTGTTTTATATTTGTTTCAAAAAGAATTTCGGAAGCTCTATATTTTCAATTTTTCTGTTTTTGGAATGTAAGATTTTTTCCAGATATTTTTCCGCAGTGCTTTTCCAAGTGTAGTTAGATAAGACTCTTTTAATTCCAATTTCTTTGTAATAAATATAATTGTTAGCAATTTCAAGTATTTTTTTTGAAATATCTTCAATATCATCCGGGTCCACTAATTTGCCGTATACTCCATTGTCTAGAATTTCAACAGGTCCTCCAAATTTTGTGGCCAAAATCGGTAGGCCGCATGCCATTGCTTCAACGATCGCGAGTCCAAAAGGTTCATATTTTGAAGTTAGAGCAAAAATTGAGTGAAATTTCGAAGCGGCTTTATAGAGAGCTGCAAGTTCATGCTGACTTTGAATATTTAAGAAAATAATATTAGAAAGCAAATTTTTGTTTTTTGCAAGTGTAATTATTTTATTCAAAATTTTTGCTTCATCAGTGTTTTTTTGAGAGTATTTATAAACATCGTCTATTCCTCGAACGACTATTATCAAATTAAATTTTTCTTGAAGTCTTTTGTTGCTAACATAACTTTTTACAACAGATATATGGTTTTTTTTCGGATCTATTCTGCTTGATAGGATAATAAAACTTTTATTGAATTTACCTAAAATATTTTCATAATATTTAGATTGTTCATTTTCAACATTATTGAAAATACTTGTATTAACACCTGGTGGAATGACAAAAAACTTTTTAATATTTTGAATGGAAATGTCTTTGTAAGCCGGATGCATATATTGAACTTCTTTTTCTTGTTTTGTACTTGTGACAATCAAAGATGCATATTTTATAGCAGTCCTTTCTGCAGAAATCCTAATTGAAAACCGATATTTTTCTTCAAGGAATTTTTCATCAAAATTCGAAAATTTATCTTTTTTTTGTGCCCCAAGAGAATGAGCTGTAAATGAATAATTAATACCTGTTTTGTATAAAAACATTGTGCCAGAAATTCCTCCATCGCCATAGTGTGTGGTTACAAAGTCAGGAAACTTTTTTTCTTTGCTATAAAAATTGATAATTTGTTTTACATATTCGCCAAGATGGTCCCATAATTTTTCTTTGTTAAGGAATTTATTTCCTCCAAAAGGGACGCGAATTATTCTAAGATTTTCATAACCAGGATAATAATCAAAATTATCAGAAAACTCAGGCCATTTTTCATCAACAATTTTTCTGGTGATTATATCAACTTTAATTCCCAGTTTTGAAATTTCTTTTGCAAGCTCTTTTACATAAATAAGTTGTCCGCCGAAATCTGGATGTTCAGTCAAATGACTATCATTTTTGTCGAAATTTCCTTGGGGATTAAAGAAAGCTAATTTAGTTATTTTCATTTTCTAACTCCTTTATATAGTTTTTTGCTTCTGTTAAGTTAGAAATAGCTCCCACATTTTTTAAAACAATTGAAGAAAGGATACTTCCAAATTTAGCTGCTTTAAATATCGGCCAATTATTTAGAAGTCCAAAGTAAATACCGGCCCAGAAGGCATCACCTGCTCCAGTAGAATCAATAACTTTAGTTGCTTTTGAAGGAATGTGTTCAATTTTTGTTCCATCCGACACGAGGGCACCATCTTTTCCTAAAGTTAATATTACATATTTTATACCAAATTTGTGTAAGAGTTCTATGTAACTTTCTTTTGGAAGAGGGCCAAATATTTCTCTTGCATCATCTAAAGAAGGTTTAATGATGAAGGTGTTTTTAAGGATTTCAAAAATCTTATCGAGGTCAATTTTGTGAGAGCAAAAAATTTTTTGGCGACAATTTGGATCAAAACCAATTTTTACTCCGCAATTTTTAGCTTGTTCTATTAACTTAATTGTTTTAGTAAAATTTTCTTCATGTGTAATTGTCCAACAACTTAAATGTAGAAATTTTGCATTATCAAAATTAATTTTTGGGATTTCGTAAAATTTGTCAGCACCTCTTATAATAAAAAAGTCGGGGGTGCCTTTTGATTTTGATACGAAAACTACGGTTGTGTTATGAAATTCATCAACTTGAATGTGGTCGGTGTTTATGTTATACTTTTTCAAATTCTCCATGATGAATTTTCCAAACGGGTCATTACCTATTCGAGAAATAATTGAGGATCTGATACCTAATTGTGATAAATTTATTGCTATGTTTAAAGGACTTCCACCCATTTTTTTTGTAAAGGATACTGTATCTTTTAAATTTTCTTTTGAGATTAAATCTATTAAAATCTCACCCAAAAATATTATTTTCATTATTTTCACCCCATTTATATTTTACCTTATTTTGTAAAAAATCAAAAAGATTATGTTAAAATAAAAAATGAAAGTAAAATGTGATAAAAGGAGGGGAATTATGCTTAAATTTGCAATTAACAAGCAAGAATTTGCTAAAAAGATTTCTGTTGCTGCACAAGCGGTAGGTTCAAGAACAGTGGACCCAATTCTTCAATGTTTACTTTTTAAACCTGAAAATGGTGCTATAAATATTTATTCGACAGATATGCAAACTTTTGTGGTAGCGAAGCTTCCCGTTAGCGAATTTGATGGTAATGATTTTTTTGCTGTGGATGCCAAGCTTTTAGAAGAAATTGTAAAAAATATTGATGAAGATGAAGTGATTTTCGAATATAATTTTGGAAAACTTAACATACGGAGTGGGAAAACTTCATTTAATATTACCACTTATTCAAATCCAGAAAAGTTTCCTCCTTTAGAATTTGAAAAAGCTGGTATAAGTTTTGAGATTGAAACTTCAATTTTGTCAGAAATGATAGATAAAGTTATCTTTTGTGCTTCAACAGAGAGTGCAATGAGAGCTTTAAATGGAGTGTATTGGGAAATTAAGAATAAATATTTGAGACTTGTGGCTAGTGATGGTTATAGATTGGCTTTAGTAGAACAGATGTTAAATGTTGAAGCTGAAATTGATTTTATAATCTCACTAAAGAGTATGAAAGAATTACAAAATATGCTATCAGGAACTGATGAACCAGTGATTAAAGTTACTTGCGATCACAAAAAAATGTCGGTTACAGCTGGAGATGTTACTGTAATTACTAGAGTTGTAGAAGAAGTTTTCCCGGATTACAGACGAGTTTTACCCAAAGCTTTTAAAACAAGAATTTCATTTAATAAGGATGAATTTTTAGAAGCACTGAAAAGAAATATGATAATTGCTAAAAGAGGTAACGACAAAGTAAAGTTAGAAATAGGAGAAAATGTTATGGTTTTAACTAGTCAAAGTCCAGAATACGGAGAAGTTAGAGAAGAATTAAATATAGAAAAAGAAGGAGAAGATTTAATAATTAACTTTAATCCTAGATTCTTAAATGAGGCTGTAAAAAACATAGATGAAGAAGAAATTGTTTTTAATTTTGTAGATGAATTAAGCCCTATGCAAGTAAATTCAAAAGATATGGAGGGCTATTTATATATTGTTCTTCCTGTTAGAGCATAATGTATGAAAATAAAAAAGGGCTTTCAAAGGAAAATCAAGGTTGCAAAAATTGTATAGTTGAGTCAGATTTGTTTTTAAAAAGATATGGGATGAATCTTTCTGAAGTTAAGGTTACAAGATAAGTTATATAGACAATGATATTGACTATTTATTAGTAGTTTCTGTAAATCTAATCATGAAAATAGATGATGACCAAACAATTTATATGGAGGTACCCAAAGCTTGATCGAAGTAAAAAATTTAGGGAAGAAATTTAAAAATTTTTGGGCTTTAAAAAATCTAAATTTTAAATTGGAAGATGGTGAAGTTTTAGGAGTTGTAGGAAAAAATGGATGTGGCAAAACGACATTATTAAAATTAATTGCAGGAATATTAAAACCAAGTTCTGGTAAGGTAATAACTAACTTAAAGGTAATATCTTATATTCCCGAAAAACCAATTTTAATTCCCGAATTGTCTTTGGAAGATAATCTAAAGTATTTTGCAAGCCTTAGAAAAATTTCTAAAGAAAGAATATACGAAGAAATTAAGTATTTCGAGTTGCAAGTTCATATGAAAAAGAAAACACAGGAACTTTCGAAAGGATTACAACAAAGATTATCAATGATAATAGCTTTATTACCTGATCCTGATATTATCTTAATGGACGAACCCACGAGTGGTTTGGATGCGGAATCAAAGAAACTAATTGTTAATAGAATAAGAAAATTAAGAGAATCGAATAAGACTGTTTTGTATGTAACACACGATGATGAGGAAATAGAAAAAGTGTGTAATAAAGTATTAATTTTAGATGAAGGCGAATTAATGTTTTTTGGTTCGGTGGAGGACTTTTGGAAAAAATATGAGAGATATATTTATGTGATTTTGGAAGGTAACAATGAACCGCTGCTTGTAAAAATAGAGGAATTAAAAAATTTGAGGAATGTAATGCATGTGAGAAGTGTAGGAATAAGAGAGTTCCTTTCTGGAGGTGTAAATCTTGAAATTAATGGGAAAGCTAATTTTATTAAGACCCATGGAGATTGAGGATGCCGAAAAATTTGTGGAATTAATTAATGATGAAGAACTGAGACAATATTTATCTTTGGTTTTGCCAATTAATAAATACGCAGAAGAAAATTGGATAAAGAATAATACAAACAAACTTGATGTTGTTAATTTCTCTATAGAGACATTAGATGGAGTATTAATAGGTGGAACTGGATTGAAAGACATTGATTGGATAAATAGATCTGCAGAGTTTGGTATTGGAATATTTGATAAAAGGTATTGGAATAAAGGTATGGGTACTGAAGCAACAAGATTAATGTTGAAATATTCGTTTGAATATTTAAATTTAAATAGAATATATTTGCGAGCCTATGAATTTAATAAAAGAGCAATAAGAGTTTATGAAAAATGTGGTTTTCTTATAGAGGGTAAAGAAAGACAAGCACGTTATATAAAAGGAAAATATTGGGATGTAATTAGAATGTCTATATTGGCGGATGATTATTGGAGAAATTTTGAATCGCAAGTTTAAAATTGATTATGGGTTTTACAGGATGATGGCCGCTTAGGCGGCTTTTTTTATGTTATAATTTATATAGTAGAGATAGGTGGTGTTAATATGAAAAAGATGGCTACTTTTTTCGAAGAAAAAGGCGAAGGAGTAATATGTAATTTATGTCCTCATAAATGTTTCTTGAAAGATGGGGACCTGGGTATATGTGGCGTGCGTTTTAATGAGAAAGGAATTTTATACACTAAAAATTATGGTGATATTTCTTCCATTGCTATGGACCCAATCGAAAAAAAACCATTGTATCATTTCGATCCTGGTGCTAAAATTCTTTCAGTTGGCACTTGGGGTTGTAATTTTAAATGTAAGTTTTGTCAAAATTGGGAAATTTCACAAGAAAAACCTGCAGTCAAATTGGTTACTCCTGATCAATTGGTTGAGATAGCAATCTCTAGAGGTTCAAAAGGAATTGCGTATACTTATAGTGAGCCTGTAGTTTGGTATGAGTTTGTTTTAGATACAGCAAGAATTGCACACAAAAAAGGCTTATATAATGTTCTAGTAACTAATGGTTATATAGAAAAGGAACCTTTAAAATTGTTATTACAAAATATTGACGCAATGAATATAGATTTAAAAGGATTTAATAGTGAATTTTACAAAAAAGAGTGCTTAGGAGATTACAAACCAGTTATGGATGTCATTGAACTTGCATATAAGCTGGGGGTCCATATAGAAGTAACTACTTTAATTATTCCTGGAAAAAATGACAAAGAAGAAGAACTTATTGAAGAATTTAAGGCATTGTCAAAAATAAGTAAGGATATTCCTTTACATTTATCAAGATATTTTCCCGCTTATAAGTATGAGATTTTTCCTACTTCAATTGAAGAGTTAAAGAAACTGTACTTCTTAGCTAAGGAATTTTTGAATTTCGTGTATATAGGAAATATTTTTGAGTCTGAATATGAAACGACACGATGTCCTGAATGTCATACTCCGGTGATAGTTAGAGAAGGGTATGATATAAAAACTTTCAATTTGACTAAGGAGGGTAAATGTAAAATATGCGGAAAAGAAATCGTCAAGATTTAAATAAATTTAGTAGAATTTCCCTTTTTTCGTTATTGATTTTATTAGGTATTGTTGTGATTGTGATTTTTGTTGCTGTGTTTTTTAGAAATCCCAAGATGTATAGTGACTTTGAGACATTTTCTTTGGGAACTTATGTTCACTTAAAAATATCTACTAAATTAAATCCTGATATAATAGCTAGGGAAATATTTGCTGAATTGGACAGAATTACAAATAAGTTTGACCCATATAAAGAAGGCTCTGTAATTCACAAATTAAATCATAGTAAGGATTGGGTTGAAGTTGATGACGAGACATTTGCTTTAATCGAATTAGCATTAAGATACGCAAAAATAACTGATGGAGCATTTGATCCAAGCTTGGGAAGATTAATTGATTTGTGGGGATTTTCGAAATATACTGAGAAAGTATCTGAGAATGTAGAAAGAGAAGTACCATCTGAATTAGATATAAATGAGGCGTTAAAAAATAGTGGATTTAAAAAGATTCAAATTGATTATAACAAGAAAGCAATTAAAACAAATGGTGTTTGGATTGATCTAGGTGGGCTTGCAAAAGGGTATGCACTGGAAAGAGCCTATCAAATTGCAAAGTCTGCTGATCAGGAATGTACAGGATTTATAGAAGCTGGTGGTGACATTAGAATTTTGGGACCTAAGTTTGGAAAAGATTATTGGATAATTGGTATTAGAAATCCTCGGGGAACAGATAGTATAGATTATATTTATTTAAGAAGTGGAGCAGTTGCTACAAGTGGCGATTATGAAAGATATTTCATTAAAGATGGTATAAGGTATCACCATTTAATTAATCCTAAAACGGGATATCCTGCAGATGGTGCAATTAGTGCAACAGTAATTTCTGATGATGCAATAAGTGCAGATGCTTATTCAACAGCTGCTTTTGTTTTAGGTGTTCAAAATTGGTTATTTGTTAGGACAGTGTTTCCAAAAAATAATGCAGAAGTGTTTTTAGTTGCTCCTGATCAACAAATATTCAAAACAGATGGTTTTTCATTTTATGAACAAATTTATTAAGTAGGAGGTATATTATGAAAAAATTAAAAAGTTTTGGTGGTAAAAGTCTTGGCGGAAAAACAAAGCAATTGGAACAACTCCAAAAGCTTCAGGAGGAAGTTCAAAAGAAAATACAAGAAGTAGAAGCTAACTTTTCCAATGTTGAAGTTGAGGTTAGTGTAGGTGGAGGAGCAGTAAGAATTGTTGGAAGTGCTGATAGAAAAGTAAAGGATATAGAAATTGATGAAGATTTGTTTGAAGATAAGGAAATGTTAAAAGATCTACTAATTGCTGGATTTGATGAGTTAATGGAGAAAATTGAACAAAAAAGAGAAGAGGAACTTTCAAAAGTTACACAAGAAATGTTACCATTTGGAATTTGAGGAGATAGGATGAAAAGAGAAAGTTTTTACTATCTTATATTGGTTAATGTTATTATTCTGCTTTTAATGCAAATTATGAAATATTATTTTTCGGATAGTACTATGGTTTATATATTATTTGGTGCACAGTTTGGGCCATTAGTCTCGGGTGGGCAATGGTACAGACTTATAACTGCTATGTTTGTTCATGGAGGGTTTTTACATTTATTATTTAATATGTATGCTTTGTATTATTTGGGTAGAATTGTTGAAGGAATATATGGCACTGATAAATTCTTATCATTTTATTTTGTTAGTGGTTTAATTGGCAATATTGCAACTCAATTATTTTATTACAATTCACTTTCTGTTGGAGCAAGTGGAGCAATTTTTGGATTAGTAGGTGTACTTTTCGCTGCGGGATTCAGAAAAGATACCCCTTATATTTTGAAACCATTAACTGGAACAGTCTTTTTACCAATGATTTTAATAAATATACTTTTTGGTTTCATGCCCGGGACAAATATTAACAATGCTGCTCATATTGGAGGATTTCTAACTGGTATGATTTTAGGATACCTTATTCCTTTACGCGATTATTCTTTGAAATCTAGGAAGATTTGGCGCAATTTAAGAATAATTTTTGTGGCTACGATTATTATTTCCTTTGTGTTTCTGATAATTAATTCAATTACGGTTTTTGTTTAAATTGAATAAAAATGAAAAAAAAAGCTGGCTTAAGCCAGCTTTTTCTTAATATTCCAGTTGTTTGATACCTTTTTCGATTATCTCTTTTGTATCCCTGGCAATCATTAATTCTTCATTTGTTGGAACAATTAAAACTGACACTTTGGAGTCAGGTGTGGAAATAACTCTTTCGACACCTTTTACGTTGTTTTTCTCTTTATCAATTTTTATACCTAGGTAAGAAAGATAGTTTTCGCATATTTCTTCTCGGGTAATTGGGGAATTTTCGCCGACTCCTGCTGTAAACGAAATAGCATCCACACCATTCATAGCTGCAACATAAGCGCCAATATATTTAGCAATACGATATTCATATATATCTAATACTAATCTACAAAGAGGATCGTTTTCTAAAGCTTTGTCTTCAATATCTCGCATGTCAGAGCTGAAATTATCAGTTAAGCCCAAAACACCACTTTTTTTATTGAGAATAGTATAAACTTCTTCAGAGGTTAAACCTTCTTTTTCCATTAAAAAAGTAACTATTGAAGGGTCTAAATCTCCAGATCTTGTTCCCATTACAAGCCCTTCGAGAGGAGTAAATCCCATTGAAGTATCAACACTTTTTCCATTTTTAACTGCTGCGACAGATGCACCATTCCCTAGATGAACAGTTATGATTTTAGAGTTGTTATAGTCAATTCCTAATATTTCTGCAGTTCTTCTCGATACATATCTATGGCTTGTTCCGTGAAATCCATATCTTCTAATTTTATACTTTTCGTAGTATTTGTAAGGTATAGCATAAAGGTAAGCTTTTTTAGGCATTTTTGCATGGAAAGCCGTATCGAATACACCAACATTTGGTACACCGGGTAAGAGCCTCATTATTGCTTTGATTCCCATCAAATTTGGTGGATTGTGAAGTGGTGCGAGATACGAAAACTCTTCTATTGCCTTAATCACTTCATCATCAATTAACACTGAACCTGAGAATTTTTCACCACCGTGTACAACTCTATGACCAACAGCATCAATTTCTTTGAAATCATTTATTACACCATATTTTTCGTCCTTTAAGGTTTCAAGAACAAATTTTAGTGCATCATCATGGTTTGCCATAGGTTTTTCAATAACGAATTTTTCACCTGCTTTTTTGTGAATAATCCTACTTCCAGGAATACCTATTCTTTCAGCCATGCCTTTGCAAAGCACAGTTTCATCTTCCATGTTTAATAGTTGATACTTTATAGATGAACTACCACTGTTTACAACAAGTACAATCATTTTATGAGCCTCCTTTTCATATTATGCTTTTCCAGATGCTCCTAAGAATTCCAATCTATCCATAACTACTTCTTTTACATAATTCATTCCTTCTTTGAAGTATTTTCTAGGATCAAATTCTTTTGGGTTTTCTTTTAAATATTTCCTGACACCAGCTACGAATGCAATTCTTAAATCAGTATCTGTATTGACCTTATTTATACCTAATTCAACACATTTTTTAATTTCTTCTGCAGGTACGCCTTTTGCCCCTCCAAAGTCTGCACCAAATTCTTCGGCTATATCTACAAATTGTTTTAATACGCTAGATGCACCGTGAAGCACAAGAGGAATATTCGTGAGTTCTTTAACTTTTTTCAATCTGTCAAAATCAAGTTTTGCTTCGCCCTTAAATTTAAAAGCGCCATGACTAGTCCCAATTGCGGGAGCGAGAAAGTCTACACCAGTTTCTTCGACGAAAATTTTAGCCTGTTCAGGATCAACCAAGACATTTTCAGCAGCGTAAACATTATCTTCAATCCCAGAAAGTTGTCCAAGTTCAGCTTCTACAGAAACACCACTTGCGTGGGCCCACTTTACTACTTCCTTTGTGATGGTTAAATTTTTCTCAAATTCTTCATGAGAAGCATCAATCATCACAGAAGAATATCCAGCTTTAACTGCAGCGGCAATGTATTCCAAATGTTTTCCATGATCAAGATGTAAAGCTATAGGTATTTTTACACTATCAGCATATTCTCTAACCATTTTAACAAATAAATTTGCTCCACGATAAATATCACCATTTCCAGCGTATTTGATTGCTCCTTCGGAGGTTTCGATAATAACTGGAGCGTTTTTTTCAATAGCTCCTTCAATTATAGCAATTAAAAATTCAAGGTTGTTGATGTTAAAAGCTGGAATAGCATAAAAATTCTTACTGGCTTTTTCCAATATTTCTTTAGTATTTACGTACATATTTTCCCTCCTTTATCCATAGTTTATTATACCATATTGGAAAAATTAGGAGTGGGGCTATAAGCCGGATTCTGTTTACAAGCATCTATCTAGGAAATTTGTTACCAAATTTCTCTTGCGGTCTACCCGGGATATGGGCGGAGCCACCCTTTCCCTGCTCGACCTTGCTCCAGGTAGGGGTTGCCAAGCACATGGATTGCTCCATGCCTGGTGAGCTCTTACCTCACCGTTCCACCCTTACCTTTGCAGGTGGTTTTCTTTTCTATGGCCCTTTCCAGGGATCACTCCCTCCGGACGTTATCCGGTACCTCGCCCACGGAGTCCGGACTTTCCTCGACTAATCTGGGTTCGATTAGTCGCGCTTGTGAGCCCCACTCCATATTTTTAAAATTTAAATGTTTTATGTTAAAATTAAAGAAAAGTATGATAAAATATTGTTTAGTGATTATATGAAAAAAACATATTTTTTAACAGTATTGTTTGTTTTATTTATTATTTTGAATTCAACATTTTTTTTAGAGAAAAAGTTTGAGGAGCCTAGTTTTGAGAAGTATTCCTCAGCTACTTTTATTTTACCATATAAAAATAAATTATGGATGGTCAATAATGAAGGAAAAATTTTTGATTTAATCCAAAGTATTAGCGAATTTCAGAAGACTCCAATATTAAAAATTCCCAAAGATTTTATAGATGAAAAAAGTGGTACGATATCTTTAGCGATTTTAAAGTATATTCCTCAGAAGGTTCCAACGATTGTTTATGAAATAAATTTAGAAGATAATAGCTTTATTTTATTAAATAATGCTAAAATCTTTTTTGAAGATATAGAGAAATTAGCAATTTATTTTGAAAATATAAAGATTCTATATAAATATACAGAAAGTAATGCGATATATTATATAAAGGATGATATGTTGATAAAAGTGAGGTGAAATAATGAGCAGGTGGTCTCCAGTTATATCTATAGACATAGGAAATGATACACTGAAAGGAATTGTAATTAATTATACAAGTGATGGAAAGGAAATACTAGCATATTCTGCTGTTAAATCAAAAGGAATAGAATTAGGTGATATCAAAGATGTTGTGTCATTAAATGATTCGATGAACATATTAATTGAAAATCTTGAAGAACAAGTTGGAAAAATTTTAAAGGGAGACTTTTTAGTTTCTTCAAGTTGTGGGAATTTTGAGTTACGAGAAATTAGAGAAGAGTTAATTCTTTCAGAGGATGAAAATAATGCAGTTGTTAATGAAAAACATTTAGATGAAATAAAGGAATTATTGTTAAGAGAAGTAATAAATGACAATAACCTTGTGTATCACCTTTTCACAAAAAGGTATATTTTGGATGGAAAGAAGATAGTTTTTAACCCGGTGGATATGACAGCTAAAAAGCTTGAGGCTGTTTATTCTCTAATTATTGGTGATACTATTCATAGAAGTATTGTTGACTATGCTACAAGAGATACAATTGGTGAAGCTGATTATTTTTTGTCTACAGTTTCTGCAGGAGAAGCGATTTTAACTGGTATGGAAAAAGATAGTGGAGTAATGCATGTTGATATGGGATACCATACTACTGTGGTTACGGTTTATTTAAATAATGCACCTGTAATGTTAGTAAGAATTCCTGTTGCTATAAGACATGTGATACTTGATATAGCAAGAGTCTTGAGAACTTCTATTTATGAAGCAGAGAGGCTACTTAAAATACATGGTATAGCTATGTTTGAAAATATAGAACCTTTTAAAATAGAATATAAAGCTTTAGATGGTAGAACAAGCCTTGAAACTGAAAGAGAAAGATTAGCTAGAATCATCCATGCAAGATTAAGGGAAATATTTATGAAAGTTAGAAGAGTTTACAGAGATGCAGTTTTAAATTTTGATGAATTTAAAGATTTAGGTATTCCTGGAGGAATAGTTTTATCAGGTGGAGGAGCAAATATTGCGAGAATCACGGATGTTGCTTCTGATATAATGAGGTGTTCTGTAAGAGTTGGTAATTTTATATATACCGAAGATTTTATAATAGAAGAGAATGAAAATGTATTAAATGATCCTATGTTTGCCTCGACATTAGGAAATATAGTATTATATGAAAAAACTGAGGACTATTATAATAATCCCGTGAAAAGTCGAAGAAGTTTTTCAGAAATTATTTCTAATTTTTTCAAAAAATTGTTTTGAGGAGGAATTAATATGGGATTTAATGTAAGACGAGAAAATAATGTTTCCAAAACAATGCCAGTTATAAAAGTAATAGGTGTAGGTGGAGCTGGGTGTAATGCTGTTAATAGGATGGTTGAGGCAGGTATAAAAGATGTTATTTTTGTTGCTGTAAACACCGATGTACAGGTTTTAGAAATTAGTAAGGCAGATGAAGTAGTTCAAATTGGTGAAAAATTAACAAAAGGTTTAGGAGCAGGAGGTAATCCGAAAGTTGGTGAAGAGGCTGCACTTGAGGACAAGAAAAAGTTAGAAGAATTACTAAGAGGAACTGATATGTTGTTTATTACAGCAGGATTTGGTGGTGGAACGGGAACAGGAGCCGCTCCTGTAATTGCAGAAATAGCAAAGAGCTTGGGAATCCTAACTGTGGCTATTATTACAACACCTTTCTTTTTCGAAGGTACTCCGAGATGGAAAGCCGCAATGGAAGGAATTAAAAGAATTCATGGAAAAGTTGATACATTAATAAAAATTAGTAATAATAAGCTTTTGGAAGAACTTTCGCCAGAGATACCTTTAGTTAACGCTTTTGCAAAAGCAGATGAAACGTTACATCAGGGTATTAAAGGAATTTCTGAATTAATAACTAAAAGGGGTTATATTAATTTAGATTTTGCAGATATTGAATCTGTAATGCGTGGTGCAGGGGCTGCAATGTTAGGTATAGGTGTGGGAAAAGGTGAAAATAGAGCAATAGAGGCTGCAAGGAGTGCAATGGAAAGTCGATTGATTGAACATCCCATTGAGAATGCTAGTTCCTTAATATTAAATATTACTGCTCCCAAAACTTTTAAATTGCAAGAAATGCAAGAAGCTGCGATGATTATCAGACAAACATGTAGTGAAGACGCAGATATGAAATTTGGAGTGATAATTGATGAAGAAGTTCCGGAAGATGAAATAAGAGTAACTTTAATAGCTACTGGATTTGAACAAGAGGAGGATTTCTTATTCTCAGAAGAGGACATTCCTGCGCTCTTTAAATTTGGCTTGGAGGTTATGGGAGATGATGGAAAAAAGATATAAAAGGTTGGGTGATATTTTAATTGAAAAGGGAATCATTTCTCAAACTGATTTACAATATGCGTTAAGTATTCAAAAAGAAACTAAAAGACCAATAGGTGAGATATTGGTGGATCTAGGGCTTTGTACCTGGTATCAAATTACAAAAGCTTTAGCTGAGCAGTATGGTTTAAAGTTTTTTTCTGAGAAGCCTAAAATAGACTTAGATTTAAAAAATCGAATAAAAATAGATTTAATGGAAGAATTAAGGTTTATTCCGATAAAAGAGGAAGGCGATAAACTAGTTGTTACAACCGATAATGTTTATAATTTATCTCTTATAAAGAAAAGATTAAAATTTTTATTTAATAAAGATGTAGAAATTTATTTAATTGCACCAAATTTATTTGAAGAATTGATGTTTGAAATTAAACATGAAAAAGGATTTGATTTTGAGGTTTCAAATGAACTTTTCATGGAGGAAGAAGAGGAAGAAGAACCGATTACTGAAGAAGAACTTCTTGATGATAGTACACCAATAGTTAGAATGGTTAATAATATAATCGAGCGTGCTCTTCAGTTGGAAGCAAGTGACATTCATATTGAGCCAAGAAGCAGGAGAATGGTTGCAGTTAGATATAGAATCGACGGCGTTTTAAGAAAAATCACGGAATATCCTAGATCGACTCACAATTCTATTGTGACAAGAATAAAAATTTTGTCAAATTTAAACATTACAGAAAGAAGGCTCCCGCAAGATGGGAAGTTTTATTTAAAAAAGGAAAATGAACAGTATGATTTCAGGGTTTCTACTATGCCTTCCGTTTATGGAGAAAAAGTTGTTATAAGGATTTTAAGAGTTTCGCAGTCTCATAGAAAACTGGAAGAGTTAGGATATTCAGAATATAATTTCAAAAGAATACAAGAACTTATTAAACATCCTTATGGCATTATTCTTGTTACCGGTCCAACTGGAAGTGGTAAAAGTACAACTTTGGTAGGAATTATAAATTCTTTAAATCATGAAGGAGTAAATATAATCACAGCGGAGGATCCTGTCGAATATACAATAGATGGTATTACTCAATGTCAAGTAAATCCAGAAATTGGATTGACATTTGCTAAATATCTAAGAACGTTTTTAAGGCAAGATCCAGATATAATAATGGTAGGAGAAATAAGAGATAAAGAAACAGCTCAATTAGCTGTTGAGGCTTCTTTAACAGGACATTTGGTTTTATCTACTTTGCATACCAATACAGCTCCAGGAGCAATTGATAGATTAGTTAATATGGGCATCGAACCTTCGTTGATTAGTTCATCACTAGTGGGAGTTATAGGTCAAAGACTTGTGAGAAAAGTATGTAAAAGATGTGCTGTAAAGTCAGATTTGCCAGATAAATATAGAGATATTGCCATGAAACTTTATCCTGAATATGAACCGTATCAATTTGTTGCGCAAGGTTGTGACGCATGTAATGATACAGGTTATAAGGGAAGAACAGCAATTGCTGAGGTCTTGATAGTGGATGAAAGAATTAGAAAACTTATCAAAAGAGGAAATTCTATAATAGAAGTTACTGAAGCAGCAAAAGAAGAGGGAATGAGGACGTTGTTTGAAGATGGAATGTACAAAGTTTTAAATGGTGAGACTACATTGGAAGAAATTTTGAGAGTAACAGGTGGTGAGGAAGAAGAATAAGGTGATTTTTAATAATATTGTTCTTAAAATTTAGCATGATATAATATAAATAGAAATAAAATAACGATCAGGAGGTGTTTAAATGAAGCCTGTATTTATAAAAGAGACTGAAGAAAAAATGAAAAAATCAATTGAAGCGATTAGTGACGAATTGAGAAAGTTAAGGACTGGAAGGCCTTCCCCTGCATTACTAGAAGAAATCAAAGTGGATTACTATGGCGTTCCTACTCCTATAAATCAAGTAGCTACCGTTAGTGTCTCTGAAGAAAGGGCATTAATTATCAAACCTTGGGAAAGGAATCTATTAGGGGCAATTGAGAAAGCAATTCAAGCGAGTGATTTAGGTTTAAATCCTATGAATGATGGAAATGTGATTAGGCTTATTTTTCCAACACCTACAACTGAACAAAGAGAAAAATGGGTAAAAAAAGCAAAAGAAATTGTTGAACACGGAAAAATTGCTGTTCGTAATATTAGAAGGGATATTCTAAAAGAGTTGAAAGAAATGAAGAAAAACGGAGAAATTTCAGAGGATGATGAAAAAAGATATGAGAAAGAAGTTCAAAATTTAACTGATAAATATATTGAAGAGCTAAATAAATTATTTGAAAAGAAGGAAAAGGAGATAATGGAATTTTGAGACTTCAACATATAGCTTTTATAATGGATGGTAATGGTCGTTGGGCGAAGAAGAGAAATAAACCGAGGGTTTATGGGCACCTTAAAGGTGCTTATAAAATAGAAGAAGTGGTTAGGTGGTGTGCTCAAAGAGGGATTCGGTACACCACCTTTTATGCATTTTCAACAGAAAATTGGAAAAGACCCAAATCTGAAGTGAATTACATTTTTGGACTTTTGGTAAATAAGATTTCTGAATTTTATGAAAGAATGGAAAAAGAAAATGTTAGACTGATATTTTCAGGTCGTATAAAAGAAGCCGGAGAGAAAGTGTACGAAATTTGCAAAGAATATGAAGAGAAAACAAAAGGTAATAATAGGATAGTTGTTAATATGGCATTAAATTATGGGGGAAGGGCTGAAATTGTAGATGCGGTGAATAAAATAATTAAAAATGGTATTTCTCAAGTGGATGAAGAAATATTTAAAAAATTCCTTTATACTCCAGAAATTCCTGATCCTGATTTAATTATAAGAACGTCTGGCGAGAAACGATTAAGTAATTTTTTGATTTGGCAATCTGCGTATAGTGAACTGTATTTTACAGACGTATATTGGCCTGACTTTAACGAGAAGGAGTTAGATAAAGCAATTGAAGATTTCAAGCAGCGTCAGAGACGGTTTGGAGGGATAAAGTGAGTGAAACAAGAATTAGAATTATTTCTGCGTTAATTATTGCTCCTTTCGTAGTGGCTTGCTTTGTCTCATATAAAAGTCTTGTAGGTCTAGTTTCTTCAATTGTTTTACTTGCAAGTGCTGAATTGTTTTTTTCAACTTTGATGAGGTATAAAAGAATAGGAATTGTTATTTTATACACTTCTTTAGTTTCAATATTTCCTATATTATATGGTTTGTGGTTTATTAATAGACCAGTTGAATTATTAAGTTCAATTTTTATTATTGCTATGACTTTGACTTTATTTACTATAAAAGATAAAAATAAAGTTATGGAGTTTTATGGGATTTTTTTAATTGCTCTTGTATATATTTCGATGAATTTATCTTTTTTTATTCCTTTATATATGAAACATGGGGCAGCGGTTGCTTTGTTAACTCTAACATTGAGTTGGGCGTATGATTCTTTCGCTTATTTTTTTGGAATATCGTTTGGAAAACATAAACTACCTTCTATTTACAGTCCAAACAAGAGTTATGAAGGATTAATTGGTGGGATTCTTGGGACAATTATTTATACTATTATTTATTTCATGATAATAAACAGATTTTTTGACTATAATCTTCCTTATTGGTACTCTTTGGTCTTTGGTATTATTACGGGTATATTTGATACATTTGGTGATTTATTTGAATCTTCAATAAAAAGAGCTTATGATTTAAAACATATGGGGAATTTTATGCCTGGACATGGTGGTATGTTTGACAGAATCGATGGTTTATTATTTGTTGCACCTGTGATATATATATTCTTGGAATTTATGAGTAAATAATCAATGGAGGTGGGTTTCATTACATGCGTAGCGATGAAATAAGAAAATTATTTTTAGAATTTTTTAAGAAAAAAAACCATAAAATTTTACCGAGTGCTTCTTTAGTACCAGATGACCCTCAACTTCTCTTTACTGTAGCAGGGATGGTTCCGTTTAAGTCGATTTTTTGGGGTAAAGTGGATCCCGTTTATACTAGAATAGCTACCTGTCAGAAATGTTTGAGAACAACGGATATAGAAAACGTAGGGAAAACGCCTAGACATCACACTTTTTTTGAGATGCTTGGCAATTTTTCTTTTGGTGATTATTTTAAAGAAGAAGCTATAGAATGGGCCTGGGAATTTATTACACAAGTTTTAAAAATTCCAGAAGAAAAACTGTGGATATCCGTTTATGAGAAAGATGACGAAGCATATGAAATATGGAGAAGGATTGGAGTACCAACTAATAAAATTCTAAAGTTAGGAAAAGAAGACAATTTTTGGGGCCCTGCAGGTCCGACAGGTCCTTGTGGACCTGATACGGAGATTTTTTATGATACTGGTATTGAAGTACCAACATTTGATGGTAAGGAACCTAATCCTGCAAATACAGAAGGTAGATTTGTAGAAATTTGGAATTTAGTGTTCACAGAATTTTATCAAGATGAAGAAGGAAATTTACAACCGTTAAAAAGGAAAAACATAGATACAGGTGCTGGTTTGGAAAGACTGGCGGCAATGATGCAAAAAGTATATTATAACTTTGATACTGATCTTTTTAAACCTATAATAGATACCATATGTAACATTTTAAATGTCAGATACAAAGAAAATGAAGAAACCGATGTTTCTATTAGAGTTATAGCTGATCATATAAGAGCAATTACTTTTTTGATTTCTGATGGAGTTTTACCTTCCAACGAAGGAAGAGGATATGTTTTAAGAAGAATTTTGAGAAGAGCAGCAAGACATGGAGCTCTCTTAGGCGCAAAAAGACCTTTTTTGTATCACATAGTTTCTGCTGTTGTAGAAAAAATGAATTCTGTTTATCCAGAAATAAAAGAAAAAGAAGAGTTTGTTAAAAAGATTGTATTAGGTGAGGAAGAAAGATTTTTGCAAAATTTAAATAGAGGTATTGAAATAGTTCATAGGATAGCAAAGGAAAATAATGGTGTTATAAGTGGGGAAGACGCTTTTAAAATGTACGATACTTATGGTTTTCCTATCGACATATTGAGAGATATTGCTGAAGAGAATAATTACAAACTTGATGTAAAAGGTTTTGAACAATATATGGAGCAACAAAGAAAAAGAGGAAGAGAAGCAATAGGTGAAATTGAATTTTCTAAAAAGACAGTATATGAATCTTTATCAATAAAGACAGAATTTGTTGGATACGAGAAAATGGAGGAAGATTCGAAAATTCTTTATATTAGAACTGACGATTTTGTGACTGAAGCAAACGATGTCGATTGTGAAATAATTTTAGATAAAACTCCTTTTTATGCAGAAAAAGGTGGCCAAGTTTCTGATAAAGGTGTTATTAAAGGAGATTATGGAGAATTTTATGTGGAATATGTTTATAGTCCAAAGGAAGGGATTATAGTACATAAGGGCAAGTTGAAAGGTAAGTTAAAAGTAGGCGAAGTTGTTAAATCTAAAGTAGATGTTGATAAGAGAAAAGCGACGATGAGAAACCATACGGCGACTCATTTATTACATGCTGCATTAAGAAAAGTATTAGGTAACCATGTAAAACAATCGGGATCATTAGTAGCTCCTGAAAAGCTAAGATTTGACTTTACTCATTTTGCTGCCTTAACCCCGGAAGAGATAAAAGAAGTGGAAGATATAGTTAACAAAGAAATTCTTAAAGCTCAAAACGTTGTTATTGAAGAAAAAACTTTTGAAGAAGCAATAAAAGAAGGAGCAATAGCTTTATTTGAAGAGAAATACGGAGATTATGTTAGAGTTGTTAAAGTTGGATTGTTCAGCGAAGAGTTGTGTGGAGGTACCCATGTTGCAAATACTGGGGAAATAGGACTATTCAAAATTATATCTGAAGGATCTGTAAGTGCTGGAGTTAGGAGAATTGAAGCAATTACTGGTTTGAAATCTCTGGACTATTTAAGAAATCTTGAGGAAAATTGGAAGTTAATTAAATTAGAGCTAGACGCTAATGATTCTGAAGTAATTAACAAAATCAAAAAATTCAAATCGGAGATTAAGGAGTTTGAAAACAAACTCAAAGAACAGGTGAAAAAATCAATTAATATTGAAAGTATTTTGAAGAGTTCGGAAGAAATCAATTCAATAAGATTTAATGTACTAAAGTTTGAAAACATGGACACGGAGGCTCTGAGAGAAATAGCTGATAGATTAATTGATAAAGGGTTAGATCTTGTTGTTATATTTAATAAAGTTGGGAGCAAAGTAATTATAATTGTAAAAAGAAAGAAAGATCAGGAAAGATTACATTCTGGGAAAATAGCTAAAGAACTGGCTAAAGAACTTAATGGTGGTGGAGGTGGAAGACCGGATTTTGCTCAAGCTGGTGGAAAGGACGCGTCGAAAATTGATAAAGCAATACAAAAGTTAAGATATATTTTAAAGGAGTGTTGATATGTTTAAAAGGCATGATATGGGTATAGACTTAGGTACAGCAAATACATTAGTTTATGTAAAAGGGAAAGGTATAGTAATTAACGAGCCTTCAGTTGTAGCAATAAACGTTGAGACCGATGAAGTAATAAAAGTGGGGAATGAAGCAAAAAATATGATTGGGAAAACACCAGCATATATTAAGGCTATTAGACCTTTAAAGGATGGAGTAATTGCTGATTATAACATAGCATTAGCTATGTTAGATTATTATATCGGCAAGGCTCAAAATGGGTTTTCATTTTTCAGACCTAATGTTGTAGTTGGTGTGCCCGTAGGGATTACTGAAGTAGAAAGTAGGGCAATAATAGAAGCAGGGAACGAGGCGGGAGCTAAGAGAGTTTTTTTAATAGAGGAGCCAATGGCCACTGCAATAGGAGCTAATTTAGATGTGGAAGAGCCTTCAGGAAATATGGTTGTTGATATTGGTGGAGGTACTACTGAAATTGCGGTAATATCTTTGGGAAGTTTAGTAACGTGGACATCTATTAGAGTTGCAGGAGACGAACTCGATGAAGCTATAATCCAGTACGTTCGAGAGGTTTATAGAGTAGTAATTGGTGAGCGAACTGCTGAAAGAGTAAAAATAGAAATTGGGAATGTATATCCTGAAAAAGAATATGATGAATTAGAAACATACGTAACAGGGATAGATCTTTCGAGTGGCCTTCCAAAAAAGTTAATTTTAAAAGGTGGAGAAATTAGAGAGGCTTTGAAACCAATAGTAATACAAATAATTGAATCTACAAAACTTACGTTGGAAAAAACTCCTCCTGAACTTGTTGCTGATATTACAGAAAAAGGGATAGTGGTAGCAGGTGGAGGTGCACTGTTAAGGGGATTAACTAAACTTATTACAAAAGAAACAGGAATTGACGCATTAATTGCAGATGATCCTCTTACTTGTGTTGCAAGAGGCGCTGGAATGGTTTTAAATAAAGTATCTATTTTGTCCAGGCTTAGGAGGAACGAATGAAAAATTATAAAAATGAAGTTTTACTTTTTGTATTGCTCATTTTGATATCAATTTTTTTAGTTAATGTTCTTTTAGAAAATAGAATAGTCAAAGTTGCAAAAGAGAGTTATTCAAGAATTTTTAATCCATTTTTTCTGTTGAGGAAGGTTTTAAATGAATTGATGGAAAGAAAAGAAGTAACATATGAAGTAAATTTATTTGATTCCAAACTTGATGTTTTGGAAGTATTAAGTTATTCGATTGATGGTATTTATTTTTACGAGATAAAGAAACCTGGAATAGTTTTGACAGTAGATGGTAAGTTCGTTGGAATTGCGAAAACTACAGGAAAATACGTTTACGTAAAAAAATGGTGGTATGATACAATTAATGTTACTATTATAACCGGAAGTTTTGAACTTGAGGCAATTATAAAAGATGGAAAATTAATTATAGAAGATGAAGTTGATGTAAAATCTGGAGAGGTTTATTTATCCAAATATTCTCCTTATGGTTATTTACTGTACAAACAAGGTATCAGTTTAGGTAATATAAAAGATGGTATTTTTTTCAAAAATTTACCTAATATCTCTTTCAAAACCAAGTTTATTTTACTACCGGATTATATAAAAGGCAGAGGATGATAATATGGGTTTTTTTAGAGTACAGAAATCTAAATTAAGTGGAAAAGTTAAAATTTCTGGTGCTAAAAACGCAGCTCTTCCTATTTTGGCAGCATCGTTATTAACGAATGATGTTGTAATAGTTGAGAATGTACCAGATTTGTTGGATGTACAGACAATGTTATGTATTATTAGAGAATCGGGTAAAAAAGTGGAATTTGAAAATGGAAAAATAAAAATTTCGGGGGAAGTTACTAATGGCAAAATATCATATGAATTAGTAAGGAAGATGAGAGCTTCTTTTAATGTGCTAGGTCCTCTTGCTGCTGTTTTAGGAAAAGCAAGAGTGGCTTTACCTGGTGGGTGTGCAATAGGTGTAAGACCGGTTGATTTTCATATAGAGGGTTTAAAAAAATTGGGATTTGAAATAACGATTGAACATGGGGAAGTATATGCTGAATATAGAAAAAAAGACAAAGATGTGATAATTTCTCTGCCGTTTCCAAGTGTTGGTGCAACTGAACATTTAATGACAACAGCGGCGATATTGGAAGGAACAACTATTATAGAAAATGCTGCAATGGAGCCTGAAATAGAAGATTTACAATCTTTTTTGAACAAGATGGGAGCTAAAGTAAGCGGGGCAGGAACTAAGAAGATTTTCATTGAAGGAGTTAATTTATTAAATAGTGTTAAGCACAAGGTCATACCCGATAGAATAGAAGCTGGAACTTATGCTATTGCGATTGCTGCAAGTGGAGGGAAAGGCTATATAGAAAACATTATTCCTTCGCATTTAGACGCCTTATGGCAAGTTTTGACTGAAACTGGCACGATATTGGAATTTTACGAAAATAAAGTTTTTGTAGATGGTTCGAGAGAGAAAAAAAGTGCGAAAATTAATATACTACCCTATCCTGGTTTTCCCACTGATTTGCAGCCACAAATAATGGTGTATCTTTCTGTTGCGAAAGGTACAAGTATGATATCTGAAAATGTTTTTAAGAATAGGTTTCTTCATGTAGATGAATTAGTAAGAATGGGAGCTGATATTTACATAACAAATGGTACGGCTATAATTAACGGTGTTGAAAAATTGAGTGGTGCTAAAGTAGAAGGAACTGATTTACGAGCAAGTGCAGCTTTAATTATTGCCGGGCTAATAGCTGAAGGGACTACAGAAGTTTATAATGACTTTCATGTTCTTAGAGGTTATGAACTAATTGTGGATAAAATAAGAAGTTTAGGTGGAAATATAGAACATTTGGGGTGATTTTTTGAAAAGGAAATTATATTTATTTTCAATTGATATTCTAGCAACTGTGTTTGCTGGTGTTTTGGCTTTATTTGTAAGGTTTGGTTTTGATTTTGCAGAAATGAGCAAATATAATAAATTTATTTATGTTTATATAGTTGTTTCTGCTATTGTGTATGTTTTCAATGGAAATTATAATATTGTTTGGAGGTATGCAACCTCAAAAGATTTTCTGATAATTTTTCGTGGGACTTTCATTTCTTATGTTGGTGTATTAACTTTTTTACATTTTTATCGAGGTATTATTCTTCCGAGATCAGTTGGGATGTTAACTTTTTTAGGTTCTTTTGTGTTGTTGATAGTTATAAGATTATTTTACCAACATTTTGTTTTTAGCGCAAAAAGCGGTAATAAAAAAATAGTAATAATAGGAGCAGGAGATGCAGGAGTAATGATAGCTAGAGAGGTTCAGCATTCAGGATATGGAACAATTTTAACTTTTTTAGATGATGATCCTTTAAAAATTGGCAGAACAATTTCCGGTATTAGGGTTGAAGGTCCTATTTCAAGAATAATGGAATTTGTAAAAAAATACGATATTGATGAGGTAATTATTGCAATTCCATCTGCGACTAGTGAGCAAATAAGATCAATATTAAAACATATTGATTTAGATCTAGTTAAAGTAAGAGTATTACCACATATTAACGAACTTTTAAAAGAAGAAGTAAAACTTGAAGATATCAGGGATTTGTCTTTGGAAGATATAATAGGTAGGAAACCTGTGAAAGTAGATTTGGAAAGAATTGGAAAATATTTGTCCAATAAAGTAGTAATGGTAACGGGTGCGGGTGGAAGTATTGGTTCTGAACTTTGCAGGCAAATATCATTACAGAAACCAAAACTGTTAATTTTGTTAGGAAGAGGCGAAAATAGTATATATGAGATAAGCGAAGATTTGGTGGCCAGGTTTGAGAATTTGGATTTTGTAAGGGTAATAGGGGATGTTGAAAATGAAGAATGGATGGAAGCTATATTTAAAAAATTTAGGCCGGAAATAATTTTTCACGCAGCAGCTCACAAACATGTTCCATTGATGGAAGAGAATCCGTATGAAGCTATTAGAGTAAATGTATTTGGAACAATAAATTTAGTAAAACTTTCATGTAAATATAATGTAGAAAGGTTTATATTTATATCAACGGATAAAGCGGTAAATCCCACATCTTTTATGGGATTAAGTAAGAGAATAGCAGAATTGTACGTTCTTTCTAACTCTGACGATTGTAAAACGAAATTTGGAGTTGTTAGGTTTGGTAACGTATTAGGTAGTAGAGGAAGTGTTTTGTGGAAATTTAAAAGACAAATTGAGCAAAATAAACCCGTAACAATTACCGATCCGAAGATGAAGAGATACTTTATGAGTATACCTGAAGCAGTTTCGTTAGTGTTGGAAGCAGGTGTATATTTAAAAGGAAAAAAATTATTTGTTTTAGATATGGGAGAGCAGATTCCAATAGAAAATGTTGCTAAATCTTTAGCAAAATTGATGGGGAAAGGAGATATAAAAATAAAGTATATAGGTATTAGGCCTGGAGAAAAACTAAGTGAAGAATTATTTTATCCATATGAAATTCCAAAAAATACCCATCATACTAAAATATTTGATATAGAATACAAACCGGATCTTTCGAGGGAAGAAATTGAAAAGAAGACAAGAGATTTACTTGAAAAATTGAAAATGGGAGATATAAAAGAAGCAGTATTACTTGCAAAAGAAATTGTTCCAGAATTTAATTACAAGGAGGCACAAGTGTGAAATTTATAGATGGATTTAATGTAAAGTATGTGAAGAAAGAAAAAAAGAATATGCTAACTGCTATAGTTAAGAAGTTGTCGGAGTTTCAAGAAAATGGAATTAAGTGTTCTCTTGTCCCTAACGAAAATTTTGGATATTTGCGTTTGGAAATATATGAAACAGAAAATGAAGGAGAATTAGTTTATTTTAGTGGATTTTCTTTGACTGAAGATTTAGGTGATTGGTTAACGAAAAACTCTGAATACAGAACTTTTTCAGAGGAATTAAAGATTACTAATTCTCTAATGTTGGATGTTGAAGTCTCTGAAATAAAAACTGAAAAAATAAAAGGATTGATTGTGAAAAACAATGTTATATACGTTTTACTAGACAAAGAACTTACTTTTAATATGTCTAACATAGAAATAGCAAAGCTTGTAATTAGAGTTTTGGTAGAAAATGTTTTTGAAAGTATGTTTGATGAAGAAGAATACGAATTTGAAATTGAATCTGAATTAACAGATTTTTTCTCGTGAGGTGAGAGTATGTCAGGTGTATTTTTAATATCATTGGGAGTTTTGATAATTTTAGCTGTGTTTTTTTCTCTGTCGAATTCGTTTTGGATATTTATAGGGTTTTTAATAGGTACTTTTGGTGTTTTTAAGATGGTTAAATCATTTCCTAATGGAGCTGGTTCATTGTTGGTTGGTGTTATAATTATAATAACGTCTTTAGGAGTCGTTGACATTAATTTTTGGGAATTTATTTTAGTTTTATTAGGTGCAGGATTAATAGAGGGTGGATTAAGGATTGTAGTTTCAAATATTAAAAATAATGAATGACAATAATATGATATAATTTTTCTGAATGAAAATTCATATCGGAGGTGGGCAAATGTCAACTGTGGACAAGAAAAGAACACTTTCTCTAATTGGTCATAACGGATCAGGAAAAAGTTATTTACTTTCCGCTATGTTGTTTAATGCCGGAAAGTTAGACAAAATTGGTAGTAAAGAAGTAGATTACGAACCTATTGAAGCTGAAAAAGGTGCAAGTATTTCTTCGCATGTAGCTACTTTTGACTTTAACGATATACAATATACAGTGATTGATACCCCAGGATTTAGTGACTTTGTTGGTGAAGTCATAAATGCGCTATTTGTAACAGAAAATATTGTTTCCGTTGTCAATGCTACGGCTGGAGTGGAAATCCAAACTGAAAGAACGTGGGCGATGGCCGAAGGAATGAAAAAACCTATTATGGTTTTTGTTAACCAAATGGACAAAGAAAGAGCAAGCTTTGAGAATGTATTAAATAGTTTAAAAGAAAGATTTGAAAGAAAATTTGTACCTATTTTTTATCCAATTGGTGAAGCTGAAAATTTCAAAGGAATAGTTGATCTTTTCTCTGGTAAAGCATATTCGTACGAAAATGGAAAAGCAAAACAAACAGATATCCCTGATGAATTAAAATCAAAAATTGAAGAGTTGAAAGCTTCTATGATAGAAGATATTGTTTCTTTAGACGAAGAATTGATGGAGAAATATTTTGCTGATGAAGAAATTACAGCTGAAGAGCTTTTAAAGACATTGAAAATAGGCTATCGTTCAGGTGAAATAGTTCCAGTTTTTTGCGGTTCTGCAGAGAAGAATATAGGTGTTGATCTCTTCTTAAAGACTGTTAAAATTTTAGGTGTCAATCCTTCTGAAGGGTTAGCTTACAAGGCAAAATTGGAATCAGGAGATGAAGTTGAGGTTAATCCTTTGGAAGAAGAACCTGTTGTAGGTTATACGTTTAAGGCAATTGTTGATCAATTTGTTGGAAAATTAAGTTTTATAAAAATCATAAGTGGAAAATTATCTGCTGGGGATACTTTAATTAATGTTAATAAAGAAACTACAGAAAAGATTGGACATATTTACTTTACGAAATTGAAAGAAACTTTTGAAGTTTCCGAAGCTTCCTGTGGAGATATAATTGTAGTTCCTAAATTGAAGGAAAGTTCTGTAGGAGATACAATGACACACAAAGATAGAAAATTAAAAATTATTCCTCCAGAATTTCCAGAACCAATGATTTCGAAAAGTATTACACCGAAATCAAAATCTGATATTGACAAGATTAGTAATGGACTTGCAAGATTGGCAGATTCGGATCCAACCTTCCAGTGGGAATTTGATCCTGAGACAGCAGAAACAGTTATTTCTGGTATTGGAAGTATACACCTTGAAGCAATGGTTGAAAAGTTAAAAAGCATATTTGGTGTTGATGTTGAAGTAGGAAAACCAAAAATAGCATATAGAGAAACTATAATGTCAAAAGCTATTGGTGAACATAAACATAAAAAACAAACAGGTGGCCATGGTCAGTATGGGCATGTAAAGATTGAAATTGAACCTCTTGAAAGAGGAAAAGGCTTTGAGTTTATTGATAAAATTGTTGGAGGAGTTATACCAAGAAACTTTATTCCATCGGTGGAAAAGGGTATAAAAGAGGCAATGAAAAAAGGTTCTCTTGCGGGATTCCCAGTAGTTGATGTTAGAGTAACATTATTTGATGGTTCATACCACGAAGTTGACTCTTCGGATATTTCATTCCAAATAGCTGCTATCCAAGCCTTTAGAAAGGCTTTTGAGCAAGCAAGACCTGTATTACTTGAACCTATTATGGAAGTTGAAGTTTTTGTTCCCGATGAAAATGCAGGAGATGTCATGGGCGAGATAAGTTCAAGAAGAGGAAGACCATTGGGAATGGAACCAGCTGGAAAAGGAACTACAAAAGTAATGGCAGAAGTACCATTAGCTGAGATGTTAGATTTTTCGGGAAGGCTTTCTTCTATTACAAGTGGTAGAGGGTACTTTACTATGAAGTTTTTAAAGTATGATATTGTACCACCAAATGTTCAAGAAAAAATCATTCAAGAAAGAAAGCGAGAGTTAGAGGAACAAGAATAATCATTAAAGTGAATTTGGTTTTATATTTTTAGGAAAAAACACCCCCTTCTTGCTTTTGGCTCGCCACTTCGGGGGTGTTTTTTTTTATAAAAATTCAATTTTTTGATATTGAATAGTTTTAAAATTAAAATTAAAATTAAACACTATAAAGTGGCTATATACCCTACTGGAGAACAAGAATCTAACATTCTTGAATAAAACATTCTTGGGTATCTTAAGTTAAAAAGTTTGATGTAAAAAATAATGATAGATAACGGAGTATGTTTGACAATATAGAAACTGGAGGATAAAATATAAACGTAAAGGGGGATTAAGATGAAGTATAATAAGTTTTTCAAAGTACATAAGTATAAATTCTTTTATGTTCTTTCTTTTAGAAAGAGAGGCTTTTTACAACAAGAGAGAAGCTTAGCTTCTCTCTTTTTATTTTAATTTAATATACCATTATGGAGGTTGAGATAATGAAAATAGCGGTTATTGGATTTGGTGCTGCTAGTATAGGTTTTTTTGAAAAATGTAAAAGATGAAGATGTAACTGTGTTTGAGGCAAATAAAGATGTGTATTCTTCCTCAATAAGTGGGATAAGAGCTGATGGAAAATTGTTTATTTCTTCTGAAATGGGTGGAGATTTGGATGAAATACTTTTAGATACAGATTTACAAAAAGAAATTGTGGATTTTTATTGTCGAGTATCTAATACAATTCCTGAAACAGGAACCCAAGAAGTAAATGTAAATATGAAAAGAGAGTTTCATAAATATGGATTTAAATTAATTGAATCAAAGTTTTATCATTTAGGTACAGATAAATTAAAAGTTTTCTTGAAAAATATATATAATAATTCTGTGAAAATAAAGTACATAAAAGATGGTCAGCAATATAATGAAAAATTTGAAAAAGTTTACATTGCTGTAGGAAGGAGTGGTTCAAGATTAATTGATACTATTAGTTCAAAATATCCTGAGCTTGTACTTCAAAACAATACTGTAGATTTAGGTGTGAGATTTGAGTTACCGAATTTTGTCGTTCAAGAATTGAACACCATGTTATATGAATTTAAAGTAAAATATCAAGCTTCAAATGGATTTCTTGTTAGAACATTTTGTAATAATCCTTCCGGATATGTTGTGACGGAAAAATATTCTAATTTTGTAACTGTAAATGGCCATTCTTTCCATAACAAAAAATCTTCAAATACAAATTTTGCAATTCTTGTAACCCATAGGTTTACGAAACCTTTTAATGATCCTAATGGATATGGAGAATATATTGTTAAACTAGCTAATATCTTGGCGGGAGGGGAGAAGGTAATTTTACAGACATATGGAGATTTCAAAAAAGGAAAAAGAACAAAAAAATTGTGGAACGTTTATCCAACTTTAGATTCAAATGAATATATACTTGGAGATCTTAACCTTGTTTTACTTCATAAAACGGTGAAAGCTATTACAGAATTTTTAGATCAATTAGAAAATGTAATCCCAGGAATTTCCAATCCAACACATTTGTTGTATGGTATTGAAGTTAAGTTCTACGGTAAAAAGATGGATAATAACTTAGTATCTAATCTTAAATTTATCGGTGACTGTTCTGGTTATACTAGAAGTATTGTACATGCTACAGCGCATGGAATATTAGAGTACTTAAAACTAAAAAAAGAGTTAAATTAAAATTGTTCATTAGGAGGTGCCGTATGAAAATAGTAATTGTAGGGCTTCAGTGGGGAGATGAAGGGAAAGGAAAAGTTGTTGCTTATTTTTCGCAGTTTTTTGATAATGTGGTTAGATTTAGTGGTGGAAGTAATGCCGGGCATACAATTGAATATAATGAAGGAATAAAAATTGTCAATCATCTTTTGCCCTCATTTTATAATGGAAAACAATTAAATTTGATTATATCAAACGGAGTATTAGTTGATTTAGAAACGTTAGTTGAAGAAATTGAGGAATTGAAAAATAAAATAGATTATTTACCGGAAATAAAGATTTCGAATTTGGCTCATGTTGTTCTTCCATTTCATAAAGTATTAGACGAGAAAATTGATGAAGAGACACATATAGGTACTACAAAGAGAGGAATAGGACCAGCTTATGCTGACAAGATTAATAGGATTGGAATAAGACTAAAGGATTTTGAAAATAAAGATAATTTAATGAAAAAATTGAGGAATATCTCTGAGTTTTACTATAAAATGTATGGGATAAATCTAACTTTAAATTATAAATACATTATTGAGCTATACGAAAAGATTAAACGTTATATTGTAAGTCAGATGGAGATAATAGAAGAGATAAAGGAAAGTAATGTACTGTTTGAAGGAACACAGGGTGTATTGTTAGATTTGGATATGGGGACTTATCCGTATGTTACGGGAACTAATTGTAATACTACTGGAGTTCAAAGTGGAGTAGGATATCCAGTTAAAATTGATAAATATTTAGGAGTTTTTAAAGCGTATTTAACTAGAGTCGGAAATGGGCCATTTCCAACAGAAATTTATGGTGAAGAAGCAGCGATGTTAAGAGAAAAAGGTAAAGAATTTGGGGCAACAACTGGAAGGCCTAGAAGGGTAGGCTGGTTAGATTTGATTCTATTGAAATATGCTATTAAGGTCTCAGGTGTCGAAGAGTTGGTGTTGACAAAAGGTGATATACTTAGTAAAATAACAAAAATTCCAGTATGTATAGGATATAAAATTGGAAGTAAAGTGAAGGAAAATATCACTAGTATTGATGAAATAAAAGAAGTTACACCAGTATATACATATTTGGATGGTTGGGAAACTTTAAATGATTTAAATTTTAAAAGGTTCTTGGAATTTATTGAAAATTTTGTGGATGTTAAAATTAAATACGTATCCTATGGACCAAAGGTTGACCAAATTAAGCAAATTAGGCAAAATTGAATTTTTGGAGGTGAGTTATGTATACCATTAAAACAGTTGTTGTTATCGACTTTGGTTCACAATATACACAGTTAATTGTAAGGAGAATAAGAGAAATTGGATATTATGCCGAACTTTTATCCTGGGATGTATCGAAGGAAGAAGTGGTTGAATTAAATCCAGCTGCGATAATTTTCTCAGGTGGTCCAGCAAGTGTATTTGAAGAAGGGGCGCCATATATCCAAGATTATTTTTTTGAGCTAAATGTACCAATTCTTGGCATATGTTATGGACTACAGAGCATAATTCAGAAATTTGGTGGGAAAGTAGAAAAGTCTTCAAAAAGAGAATTTGGACGTACATTTTTAGAAATAATCAAAAAAGATCCAATTTTTGATGGTATTCCTAAAAAATCTGAGGTATGGATGAGCCATTCAGATAGAGTTGAAGAGTTGCCAGAAAATTTTTATGTTATAGCTCAGAGTGAGAATTCACCGTATGCGGTTGTAAGAAATGTGGAAGGGAACATATATGGTGTACAATTTCATCCTGAGGTTACTCATAGTCAGTATGGGCGAAAACTGTTATCAAATTTTATTGAAAAAGTTGTAGGAATTGAGAAGAACTGGAGAATGGAAGATTTTCTTGAGAAAAAAATTAGGGAAATAAGAGAAACAGTAGGAGAAAATAAGGTAATATTGGGACTATCTGGAGGAGTTGATTCATCTGTTCTAGCAATTTTGTTAAATAAAGCTATAGGTAATAATTTGATACCAATTTTTGTGGACACGGGACTTTTAAGATTAAACGAAAAATCTGAAGTTGTTGAAAATTTTGAGGATTTAGGTATTGACTTAGTAATAGTAGACGCTCAAGAAAAGTTTTTTGAAGTTTTAAAAGGTGTAGAAGCACCAGAAGAAAAGAGAAAAATTATAGGACATACATTTATTGAGATATTTAACGAAACTGCGAAAAAGTTACTAGAAAAACATGGTGATATTAAATTTCTTGCTCAAGGTACACTTTATCCGGATGTTATAGAAAGTAAGGTGTGCGGAAGCAAATCAGCAGCGAAAATAAAAACTCATCATAATGTAGGAGGATTACCAGAAAAATTACCGTTCAAAGTTATAGAACCTTTCCGAAATTTATTTAAAGATGAAGTTAGACAGATAGGAAAAATTTTAAATATTCCTGAAAAGATAATTAATAGACATCCATTCCCTGGTCCAGGCCTTGCTGTAAGAATTATCGGAGAGGTAACAAAAGAATCCGTTGAAAAACTTCGAAAAGCGGATTATATATTCATTGAGGAACTGAGGAAAGAAAATTTATATGACAAGGTGTGGCAAGCATTTTCCGTATTGTTACCAATAAAAACGGTAGGAGTTATGGGGGATTATAGAAGTTATGAAAATGTAATAGCTCTTCGTGCTGTGAATAGCGAAGATGGTATGACTGCAGATTGGGCAAAATTACCATCCGAGTTTTTAAATCAAGTGGCAAAGAGAATTATTAATGAAGTTAGTGGAATAAATAGAGTAGTATACGATATTACTTCAAAACCTCCAGCAACAATTGAGTGGGAGTAAGGAGGGAAAAATAAAGTGGTTGAAAGATATGCATTAGAACCAATTAAAAGCTTATGGACTCTTGAAAATCAATATGAAAGATGGCTAGAAGTGGAGTTGGCTGTAATTAGAGCATATGAGGAATTAGAAAAAATACCTAAAGGTACTTATGAAAAAATAAAAGATAATATTTATTTTAATATCGAAGAGTTTTTAGAAATGGAAAAGGAAATAAAACATGATGTAATAGCATTTATCAAAGTTGTAACTTCAAAAATGGGAGATGAGGCAAAATATTTTCACTATGGATTAACCTCTTCAGATGTAGTAGATACTGCTAACATTTTAGCTTTGATTCGTTCAACAAAATATATTCTTAGTGAAATTGAATTGCTTAGGAAGTTGTTATATGAAAAAGCTTTAAAATATAAATATTTACCAACTATTGGGAGAACACATGGTGTTCATGCCGAACCAACATCTTTTGGTTTAAAATTTCTTTCTTGGTACGATGAATTTGGTAGAAATCTGAGAAGGTTAGAAAAAGCTTATGAAGAACTTTCTATTGGAAAGTTATCTGGAGCGGTTGGAAATTATGCCAATATCGATCCTCAAGTAGAAGAGTTGGCATTATCGTATTTATCATTAAAACCTGCTTTGACGGTTTCTCAAGTAATTCCAAGGGATTATCACGCTTATTTAGTTGAAGTATTTGCTCTAATTGCGTCTGCCATTGAAAGAATGGCAGTGGAAATTAGACATTTGCAGAGAACAGAAGTTTTTGAAGTGCAAGAACCGTTTAGAAAAGGGCAAAGGGGTTCTTCAGCTATGCCACATAAGAAAAATCCAATTTTGAGTGAGAGATTAACAGGTTTGGCAAGAATAGTAAAAAACTATGTTAACATTGCTCTTGAAAATATAGTTTTATGGCATGAAAGAGATATTTCTCATTCTTCTGCAGAAAGATTTATGTTTCCAGATATAACTATGTTGGTATTTTATATGTTGAAAAAAGCACAAGAATTAATAGAAAACTTAGTAATTTTTGAAAAAAATATAAGAAGAAACATTGATATTACCAAAGGTTTAGTTTATTCTCAAAGGGTTTTCCACGCGCTAATGAATGAAGGATTTTCAAGAGAAGAAGCATATAAAAAGGTCCAAGGAGTTGCCTTAATTTGTACAAAGAAAAATTTATCGTTTAAGAAGGAAGTTGAAAATCATTTTGGAAACATATTTACAAACAAAGAACTTAAAGAGTTATTTAATCCTTCGTATTATTTAAGAAATATCGATAAAATTTATGAAAGATTTGAAGGTTAATCGTTGAAACTTATTTTTTCAATTATTTTATCACAGAGTTGACCTTTATAACCACTTTCATTAGATAATTCACTTAAAAGTCTAACTAAACTGAAGAAACTATCTTTCGGGATAATTTTTGATAACTTTAAAAGATTATTAGAAATAGTTTCAACGTTTTCAATCATTGTTTTTGCTTCATCTTCTGAAATATTTGAAATAAAATCTACAATTCTTATAATTATAGAATTTACTTCATGAATTTCCAGTTTTTCAGGAATATTACCTTCTAAAATTATATCTCGTGCATTTGGAATTTCAAAAAACATATTTTCGATGAAAACTTTCGCTGCTTCTGATCCTAAAATTCCTGAAGCAAGTTGATATCCAAATCTTTTTTTATCTTCTTTTGAAAGTTTTTTAAGAACATTTCCTAATTTATACCAGCTTCTAGGACTTGGTTTTATATTAGCTTTTAAAGAAACATTTATTCTTGGAAACAAGAATTCAGGATTTTTTTCTACAAATTTTTTGATTTCTTCTGGTAATCCAATTTGATCAGCCCATTGTAACCATTCATCAACACTTGGAGAAATTTCAAGAATAAAAAATCTTGAAAGAAAAGCGGGATCTGTAATTAAATCCACCTGATCATAGTCTTCATCAGGAGGATTCATTGAAGCAGCTATCCAAGTACCTTTTGGTAAGACGTGGTTGTGTATTCGTTTATCAATTAAAAGTTGCATAATCGCATTTCTTATGCTTCTGTGTGAACGATTTATTTCATCTAGAAAAATTATATAGTTTTCATTATCAGGCCACCAGTCTGGTGCCAAAAAGACTGTTTTATTATTTTCTCTAGAAGGCAAACCAATAAGATCACCTGGTTCCATTTGTGAAAGTACTAAAATTACAAGTTTTCTATTGGTTTCATTAGCTATTTCTCTCATTAGATCTGTTTTACCAACCCCAAAATGTCCAACTAATAGGGGAACTTCTCCAGATTCCATGATTTTTTTTGATAAATATTTAGCTTCCTGAATAGTCAAGTTCAGCACCTCCAAGGTCTTTTACAAGTTCTTCTACCATAGTTTCGTCTTTAAAAACGTTAGTCAGAGAATATATATAGCCTCTTCCTTTTTTTTGTCTCTTTACTACTCCACTTGACAGTAATTGTTTAAGTACATTATAGGAATCTTTTCCTCTTATACCATCAATTTCAGATTTAGTTAACTTATTTTTAGTAGCTAAAAGTAAAACAATTTCTAACTGAGCTTCAGAAAGACTACTTAAAGATCTTTTTCTTACAATTTTGGATACTTCTGATGAAAATTGTTCTTTAGTGTAAAATCTTAAGAATCCGTCAATATTCCTTAGTTCAATGCCATGTTCTTCGGAGGAATTATATTTTTTTTGAAGTTGTAAAATAATTTCATCTAAAACGTTCTCCGAAATGTCAGTTATTTTTTGAAGATCTTGTTTTTTAATACCTCTTGAAGCAAATATCATTGCTTCAACCAAGGCTATTTGATTTTTTTGCATTTCTGACCACTCTCTTGATTTTAAATTTTTTGTCTAAAAAGATTTTATTGAGTTTTATTAATTCTAGGATCGCTAAAAATTTAACTATAAACTCGTATCTATTTTTAGATTCTTTTAGTACATCAAAGAGATTTTTATCAATATATTCGTTGAGAATTTTTGTCATGACTACCTCGATTGAAAGAGATTCTTTTTTTATTTGATATACCTTTTGTTTTAGTTCGATTTCTTGAAGAGTGTTTTTTAATAGTTTCTCAAACTTTTTTTCGTTTATTTTTGGAAAAACAACTCTTACATTTATGGGGTAGTTTTTTATCTTCTTGTTATCTAGTTTTCTAACATTTTCAACCATTTCTTTTAATTTAGCATATTGTTCGACTTGTGCATAAAAATTTTCCTTTGAATATTGGAATTCTTTATCTTCATTACTCCGAGGCAATAAACTTTTTGATTTTAATTCCATTAAGTATGAAGCAGTGGCAATAAACTCTGAAGTTATATTTAGGTTCATTTTTTTCATATTATTTAGATAATTCATAAATTCATCAGCAAGAAGAGATAAGGGAATTTCCCTTATGCTCAATTTATTCTTTTTTACTAAAAACAATATTAAATCCAAAGGACCTTCAAAATTTTCAAATTTGAAAAGTAATTCCATTAAAAACCTTCTTCTTCTATAATAGAGGTATAATGAATTTCATATATTTCTAGTAGATTAGCGATTGTTTCAGGGTCATCACATTGAACTTTGATTGAAACTTGTCTTTTTCCATCATCTTTTAAAGTTAAAATTGACAAAATATTCATTTTATTGTTTGCTAATACATCAATTACTCTCTTTAACTCTCCAGGTTTATCGGGAAGTTCAAGAATTATTCTTGTTCCCGGTTCATCCATAGCAGAAAGTTCAGTGAATGCTTCTAATACTTCTTGTACTGTCAGGATACCAATTACTTCTGCATTGTTATTTACGACTGGAAGTATTTGATCCCTATTTTCAATTAACATTAAAGCTGCCTCTTCGACATTTGAATCTTCTACAACATAAAAGTCTGGAAATGTAACGTAATTATTAACTGATTCTTCAAGTTCCGAATCTCTAATGCTTGATTTATAAAGTACCCCTTCGAATTTGTCGTTTTCGTCTAGAACTATGCAGTAATCACATGCGTACTCCCGCATTTTTCTTAATGCTTCCCCAACATTTTGATTTACTTTAATTGTTGGAAAGTAGGTTATTACCCATTTTTTAACATTCATAAGTTAACCTCCTTTTTGATTGTCATTAAATATATTTATTTCACCATTATCAGCACAAATTACTATTATTTTGTCTTTATATTTAAAAATATCTATAGGGAATTTTCCTGTATCAAAAACTTCTATTTTCTTTCCAATAATTATAAGCTTATCATCATGTGCTGAAAGAATATACAATCGATCATTAAATACTTTTCCATTTGTAGGTTGAAACTCTAATTTGGCTACACTGTATATTTTATCATTTTTTAACTTGTATATTGTTTTTGTAAACATGGAGGCAAAGTAAAGCTCATTGTTCCATAATAATCCGAATGACAAATAAGGTTCTGTTGTATATATTTTTTTTGTTTCGAAATCTAAAATTTTCCCTCCTCGAGAATCAAGAACATATTTTGAAATCATGTGATTAGGTGTTATTAAATTAAAGTTAAGTAATTTGTTATCATATTCGATGTCTATTTCTTTGTTCCAAATGTAAAAACCTATAGCTTTTGAATTGTAAAAGTCAAAATAACTTGGCTTAGAGGAGAATTTGTGATGATATATTATTTCAAGATCAAAGTTAAAACCGTACAAATTTCCATTGTTGTCTAATATGTAAACAACATTATCTAATTTTTTATAAAAAATAGGTTTATAATCCAGCTCCTTATTAACCACTTGGAGATTTTCCAAGTTATACAAAAGTACTTGTTTTCCTACACTATCAATTACTAGTAATTCTTTTTCATTCATATAAGAAACAACTGGATAGACTCCAACATTAGTTAAGAAGAAGTCAATTTTTTTGTTCTCAACGTTAAAAATTACTACCTTCCTTTCTATTGAACTTGTTAAGATAATGTAATTCTCATAAATAGTGTTTCTATATGTATATTTTATACCAGTATATATACTTTCCGAAAAAAGAGTGTAGGATAAGAGAACCAGCAAACTAAATGATAATTTTGTAAATTTCTTCTGCAACTTTTTCTTTACTCCCTTCAATTTCTTTTATAGAGTCTTTTGATATAACATATACTTTTGTTGAGTCTTTTCCCATTACTTCGTTAGCATTGTTTGCAACAATATAATCAGCGTTTTTCTTTTTAAGTTTTTCTTTACCATACTCTATTATGTTTTCAGTTTCGGCAGCAAACCCAACGACTATTTGATTATTTTTTTTGTTTTTTCCAATTTCGGATAATATATCCTTTGTTCTTTCAAGTTCAACGATGAGTTTTGAGTTTACTTTTTTTATTTTAGAATTTGATACAGTTTTCGGTTTATAATCTGCAACAGCAGCAGTCATAATTATAAGATCATATTCTGTTACTCTTTCCATAACTCTATTGAACATTTCATTAGCGGATGTAACTTGTATAAATTCATCAATTAAATGAGGCTTTTCTAAACAAGTTGGTCCGGAAATTAAACATGTGTAAGCCCCTAGTCTTTTTGCAACTTTTGCCATAGAATATCCCATTTTTCCACTAGAATTATTTGAGATAAATCTAATTGGATCAATATTTTCTCTAGTAGGTCCAGCGGTAACAAGTACTTTTTTATTCATCAAAATCTTTGGCGAGGTAATAAATTTTATAACCTCTAATATCTTTCGATTATCTGGATATCTTCCTTTGCCGATGTCACCACAGGCAAGATGACCTTCGTCAGGTTCAAGAATATACCAGCCGTACTTGTTAAGATTTTCGAGATTTTTTTGAGTAATTGGATTCTCATACATACGAGTGTTCATTGTTGGAACAATAACTTTAGGGGTTTTTTCAGGTAAAGCTAGGGCAATTGTGGTTAGAAGGTTATCTGCGAGGCCATTTGCAATTTTAGCTATAGTATTTGCTGTAGCTGGTGCAAGTACAAAAATGTCCGTTTTTTTTGAAAGATCAGTATGTGTGATCCAACCATGGTTAATATCAAAAGTATTGATATAAACATTACAATTTCCAACTGCTGAGAAGACGGTAGGTGAAACGAGTTTTGCAGCATTTTCTGTCATAACTATATCAATGTCATAATTTTCCTTCCTTAATTTACTAACAAGATCTACGGTTTTATAAATTGCAATGCCACTTGAAACTCCTAATAATATATGCATTACTCTCCTCCTCTGAAGATATTGTGTTCACTTGGAAATACTTCATTTTTAACTTCTTGCTTATATTTTTCTAAGGCATTAAGCATCATATTAAAACTATCGACATACTTTTTAGAAAATTTCGGCTGAAATTCCGGGTTAAGTCCGACTATGTCATGGAAAACTAGTACTTGGCCATCACAGAACCTTCCAGCCCCTATACCAATAGTTGGAATAGAAAGTTTTTCTGTTATTTCTTTTGCAACTTCCTCAATTACCATTTCTAATACAAGAGAGAATACTCCGCTTTTTTCAAGCTCTATTGCGTTGTTTATTAAGTATTCCCTTGATGCTTTTGTCTTACCTTGAACCTTATATCCACCAAATACATTTAAAGATTGTGGAGTTAAACCAAGGTGTCCCATTACAGGTATACCTATTGAAATCATTTTTTTGATTAAATTTCCGAAAACTTTACCACCTTCAAGTTTTACTGCATTTGCACCATTTTTAAGAAATATACCTGCATTTTTAATTGATTCTTCTTCACTATGTCCGTACGACAAAAATGGCATATCTGCAACAATAAATGAATTAGGTGCACCTCTTCTAACCGCTCTTAAGTGGATTAACATTTCTTGCATTGTTACTGGCATAGTATCTGAATAACCAAGAACATTGTTGCCCAAAGAATCCCCTACTAATATTATATCAACACCGGCTTTTTCAGCGATTTTTGCTGAAGGGGTATCGTAAGCTGTTACCATTACTATCTTTTCTTTTCCTTTCATTTTCATGATCTTATTAATATTCATATCATATTCCTCCTTAGAAATTCTCTATACTAAATTATACCATTATTAAAAAATTTTATGTTATACTTTTTCTAGTAAATAATTAGGGGGTATTCTGTGAAAAAGATTCTATTAGTAGGTTATTATGGTTTCGGGAATTTAGGTGATGAATTAATGAGAATTTCAATTAAAAAATTTTTGAAAAGAGAAAATTACCAAGTTGTTGAACTTTTACCTAAAGAAGTTAAGTATGAGAATGCGTATAGTAGGTTTAATATTATTTCAGTTTTAAATGCTATAAGCAAAAGTGACATAGTAATATGTGGTGGCGGAGGAGTTTTACAAGATAAAACTAGTTTTAGAAGTTTTATGTATTATTATTTGATTTTTAAAATCTCATTGTTTCTCAGAAAACCGGTAATATTTTTCGGTAATAGTTTTGGCCCATTTAAAAGATATTTAAGTAGAATTTTATTTAAGGATTTGCTAAGAAATAAAAAATTATATATATTTTCAAGAGATGAGGTTTCATATAAATATGTGAAAAAGTATAATAACAAAGCTTTTATTTATACAGATCCTTCAATTCCGATTTTATCCGAAGAAAAATACGAAAAAAAAGTTCAGAGAAAAGCAGTCATTGTACCCAGAAAGTTTAGAAGTTATGTTCCAGTATTATTATGTTTAGCTAATCAAGGTTTTACTAACGTAGTTTTTGCTCCTTTTTCGCCTGAAGATGTACCACTTGCAAAACGTTTATCAAACTTTTCCGTAAAAAAGCTGAAAGTAAGTTATTGTGATGTGGAAGATTCTATAAGTCATATAAAGCAGAGTGAATTAGTAATTAGTGAGAGATTTCATGGGGCTTTGATTGCAGCATACTTTGAAGTACCTTTTATTTCTTTAAAAGATGAAAAATTTAGGCGTTTTTTTCATAAATACCAAAAGGATTACAATGGATATGCAAAAGGCATAATTGAAGCTTCGTATAAAATTTCAAAAGTGAAAGGAATTAAATTGCAGGTTCGAAAACAAATGGAAGAAGATGCGAAAGAAATGTACGAAAAGCTTAAGAATTTGATACATAATCTCGCTTAAAAAATTACTATTGGATAATTTTTAGTGGGGTGGGGTAGAATTTCTACTTCTGTTTCATAAAGTTGCTGAATATTTTCTTTATAAATTACATTTTTGGGAATTCCTTCAAAAATAATCTTTCCATTTTTTAAGGCATAGATATAGTCACAATATTTTGCAGCAATGTTTATATTGTGAAATGCTGCTAAAACACTTTTCCCAAATTTTGTAAGTTGTTTTAGTATTTCAACTATCTTTATCGAATGCGAAATATCAAGATGAGCTGTTAATTCATCCACAAGTATTATTGGAGTCTCTTGATACAAACTTCTTGCAATTAAAGCTCTGCGTTGTTCTCCACCACTCAGTGTTGAAAAACTCCTGTTTTCAAAATTTTCTAGTCCGACTATTTTTAAACTTTCTTTTATTTTTGTTAAGTCCTCGCAATTTGAGAAGAAACTTCTACTTTTATGATAACCTCCCATTTCAACAATATCTTTAACTTTAAACTCAAATGCCGGGTTGAAGTCTTGCCTTACAAATGAAATTAATTTTGCAATTTCTAATCGGTTAAGTTTTCTTATATCTTTCCCAAAAAGTATTATTTTTCCAGATTTTGGTTTTAATAGTTTTGCGATTAAATTTAAAGTGGTTGATTTTCCAGCGCCATTAGGGCCAATAATTCCTACAAAAGTTCCTTTTTTTAGTGAAATGTTTAAATTGTTCAGTGAAAAATTTTCATATGAAAAACAAAGGTTTTTTACTTCAAGAATTTTGTTGTTCATATGATGAAGCCACCTTAAGCATTTTTTTGTAAGTTTCCATTATTCTTTCAGCATAAATGTCTTTATAAATTCCACCATTGTAATGTCTAATAGCATCTACAATGTTTCCGAATTTATTGTATAAATACTTTATATAATAAGTTCCGATTTTTATGTTTAACTTATAATCCCAAAGAATTCTAATCCATCCTTCTTCAGGTTTTTCGATTTTAAACACTTTTGCAACAAAGGCAGCCGTTTCCGGTTTGATTTGCATCATGCCAAGTTCACCGTCTAAGCCAATTACATTTCTAAATTCACTTTCCACAATTATTACTGAAGTGATCAGGAGAGGGTCAATTCCCGTTTCTTTTGAAATTGATATGATTGTATCTTCAATCTCATACAACATTTCATCATAAGTGTCTAAACCATGAGATGCTCTATATTCTTTTATCATATCTCTAAACCATTGGCCTGGTAATGCCAAAAGATTAGTGGAAAGTGTTAAGATTAATATAAATAAAATTATTTTTTTCATGTTTTACCTCCTAAGTTATTATAAATGCAATTAACATTCCTAAAATAAAACCAGCAATTGCTTCTGCCATTGTATGCCCACTGTTTGGATCCACTTTTCTTCTCAAACCTACTGCATCAGAAGCTGTTACAGCTAAGAAAATAGCTGCGATAGCGGTGTGTGGAGAGTCATAACCAGTTGTTCTTGCTATTGCCCAAGCCAAAGCTGAAATTGTTGAGATATGAGCACTTGGCATTCCTCCATATCTTCCAAATGCTTTTATATCTCTATAAATGATTACTTTTATAAATTGTGAAAACAAAAAACCAAGTACTGCTGCTAATAACGGTATATTTTTGAATAGATCGAGCATTTTGAACACTCCTCTAACATATTGTTACGTTAAGAATTTCACTTTTAAATTATATTTATTGATTTTATTCCACCCTTCTTTTAATTTTAATTTTTTTCCGATATCGTTTTTTACAATTAACATTTTAGGTTTAATGATTTCAATAAAGTCGGTGAAAATATTTTCTATTTCACTAAAATTTTCTTCAGTAATGATTAATATTTCAGGGTCAAGTTCATACTTTGAAAGTCCAATTTTTTCTAATTTTGCTTTTCTTTCTTTTAACTTTTCTTGTTTGATTTTTTCAACTTCATTGAGTGAAAATATACAACCACAATAACTTTGTCTATAAATTTTTCTTTCTTTTATAAATTTTAATGATTTTTGATATTCTTTACCTTTTCTGAAAAAAGATTCTACATATTTAATTCCAGTTTCTTTTTCTACAATTTTACCAATTTTATTTATTTTATCCAAATTTTTTCTTGGAGACGCCGTTAAAGTTGTTGTAAATTCATTTTCTCCAATTTCTTTGGCTTTCAATGCAGTTTTATATAATCTAAGGAAAATACATTTTTCACATCGAGTGCTATTTTCACCTAGGTGTTCATATCCTTTAATAAGCTTATAAAACACATTGGGATTATATTCACTTTCAACAATATTAAATCCCCACACGTATGATAGTTTATAAACTTCTTTTAATCTTTTTTCGTATTCTTCTTTTGGATAAATATTGGGATTGTAAAAATAAACGTTTTCTATTTTCCCTAAATGAAAGTATGCTGGTACTAAATCAGGAGCACAACATACGTGCAAAAGCATTAGAACACCTTCTTAGAATCTAGTAAAAGTGTTACTGGACCATCATTAATAAGTGAAACTTCCATATAAGCTCCAAAAGTACCAGTTTCTACTTTTAAACCGTATTTTTTTGAATACTCAATAAATTTTTCGTATAATTTTTTTGCCTGAGTAGGAGGTGCTGACTCAGAGTATGAAGGTCTTCTTCCACGCCTACAGTCACCAAATAAAGTGAATTGTGAAACTATTAATAGTTCTCCTTTTATATCTATCAATGAAAGATTCATTTTGCCCTGTTCATCATCGAATATTCTCAAATTTACAATTTTATCAGATAAATACTTTGCGTCTTCGTCAGTATCATGTTTTCCAACGCCAAGCAACACTAAAATTCCTTTATTTATTTTTGCAATAGTTTTTCCATTTACATTTACTGAAGCATTAAGAACTCTTTGAATAACTGCTCTCATTTTCTTCTCACCCTCATAACTCCAGCTTTTTTTTCGATTTCTTTAATTAATTCATTTAGCTCATTTAAAGATTTTACCATAATTGTGAAATTTGCAAATATTGTTTTCCACGATTCGGCTTCAAAAACTTTCAAACTGGAAACATTAATTTTTTTGGAAATAAATATGTTCATTATTTCAGGTAATCGCTCATTTCTATCTAATTCTATCTCAATAGCAGCATTAAATCCACTAGATCCTTCTGAGATCCAACTTGCCTTAAATTTCCTTTCTTCTTCAATGTTTTGAACATTTTTGCATCCAACCCTATGTATAGTGATTCCTCTTCTACTAGAAATTCCAATGATCTCGTCGCCCGGTACAGGCATGCAACATTTTGCTATATGTACATCAATTGATGAAATTCCATCTACAGATATCAAATTCTTATAGTTTTTCTTTTGTTTTGAAGAAATCTTTTTTTCTTCTTTTTGTTTTTCAATTAAATTGAGTAAATCGTTAAATGTAATACTTCCCTCGCCTATTCGCGCATATAATTCTTCAGGAGTTAAATTGTGATTTTTCATGAAATTTTTTAGTTTTTCATTTTCTAGAAGCCCTTCAATTGATATATTTAATCTTTTTGCAATTTTCCTTATAACATCTTTTCCTGATTCAATTAACCTTTCTTTTTCTTTTTCTCTAAAAAATCTTCTGATTTTTGCTTTTGTTCTAGGACTTTTTGCGTATTTTAACCAGTCAAGACTAGGTCCTTTACTCGATTTGTTAACAAGAATCTCAACTACATCACCATTTTTAAGTTTGTAACTTATGGGAACAATTTTTCCATTCACTTTCGCTCCTGAAAAATGATGCCCAATCTCTGTGTGAATGGAATATGCAAAATCAATAACTGTTGAACCTCGTGTCATATGTATAATTTCGCCTTTAGGTGTTAAAACAAAAACTTCACCAAGCTGAAGTTCATTTTTTAACTCTGATAGGTTTGTATTCCCTTGAATGAGTTCCTTTCTCCAATCTAGAAGTTGAAGAAGCCATTTTTGTTTTAAGTTGATGTTTTTCTCTTTGTATATCCAATGAGCTATTAATCCATATTCAGCTTCAGCATGCATATTATGGTCTCTTATTTGAACTTCTAATGGTTCACCAAATTGGGTAATAACAGTTGTATGAATAGATTTATAACCGTTTGACTTTGGAGCAGCAATGTAATCTTTAAACCTTCCTGGAAGAGGAACCCAAATTTGATGTACAACTCCGACAGTTGTATAGCATGTTCTTATATCATCAACTATGGCTCTTATACCTATCAAGTCGTATATTTCGTCAAATTTTTTGTTTTTTTCTTTCATCTTTTTCCAAATACTGTAATAGTGTTTGTATCTTCCTTCAATTTTTGCTTTTATATTATGTTCTTTTAAAGCAGCTTTTAGTTGATTAGCATATTCTTTGGTTCTTTCTTCTCTTTCTTTTTTCTTTTTAGCAACCAATTCTTTAATTTTGTAATAATCATTTGGATGAAGAACTTTAAAAGATAGATCTTCAAGTTCCCATTTGACTACATGGATTCCAAGTTTGTGAGCAATTGGAGCATATACTTCGAGAGTTTCTAATGCTTTGTATTTCTTTTTATCAATATTATCTACATACTCAATTGTACGCATGTTGTGAAGTCTATCGGCAAGTTTTACAAAAATCACTCTAACGTCTTCAGCCATTGCTAAAAGCATTTTTTGGATTGTCTCGCTTTTTTTCTTCTGTTCTATATTTCCAACAGGGGCGTTTATTTTGCTTACTTTTGTAACCCCATCAACTATTAATGCAACTTCTTTTCCAAATTCTTTTTTTATGTCTTCTAAAGTGACGCGACCTTCACTATCTTCAACTGAATCATGAAGAATACCAGCGATTAATGAAGTAACATCTAGCTTTAGGGATGCAAGAATTTTTGCAACTTCCAATGGGTGGGTTACAAAGGGCTCACCTGATTTTCGGTAAAAACCTTCATGAGCATATTCAGCCATTTTTATGGCTTTTTCTATTAGACTTTTTTCTTCGGGGTTAAATTTTTTCTGAGAGATAATTTCAAATTCTTTAATGTAATTTTCAGTTTTAACCATATTTTCACCTTCTAAGATATTAATTATTTTAACACATAATCAAAGTAAAGTGTGAAACAAAAAGTTAAGAAAATAATAAGATGATTAAGAAATATAAAAAAAACATTTTTTAAATTTTTTACCCGGATGATTTTATTTAATTTGTAATTGCAATTTTAGAGTTTACCAATTATTTAGTAACCTTTTGCAAATGATTGAACAATTAAGCCTGTTTTTCGAAGAGTTATTAGCGAATGTTTTATACTTTTGCAGTATTAACGTATTTTCAAGAAAATTAACATTTTGAGATGAAAAATAATTAAGTTAGTTTTGAAACCGTTTCCAATTTAATTTAATTTATATTTTGTTTATCGGATTTTAAAAACTTTAATTAATTGAATATTTATTAGAAAATATGATACAATATATTTTTGTAAATGAAAAAATTGTTATTTAAATTTATCATTTGAGCAATGGAGGTGATAATAAAATCAAATAAGGATTTTCTAGTTTAATTTAAATTTAAAGTTAAAAAATTAAAAAGGAGGGGTAGGTGTGAAAAAGAGACTTTTGTTTTTGACACTTCTTGTAAGTACTATTTTCATTTTCTTTAGTGGTTGTGTATTATTTAACGTTTCAACCACAGGTCTTGAGTTATTTGTAACTGAATATAACTCAGGATATGCAGTATCTGACGCCACTGTAGAAGTTTTTTATCATGGTGAAAAAATAATGGAAGGTACAACTGATAGTGAAGGGCATGTTGTTTTTAGTATCCCTACAAATGTTGATTACTCATATTTAGACTTTGTTATATCAAAAGATGGTTATGCAGTTACTAGGTTTAATAACGTTAGATTTGAGGCTGAAAAAACAACAACTATTGAAACTCAGTTGAGAAAGTCTTCTGTTGGCGTGACCACTACTAAAGAACCTATAAATATTACAATAAAGTTTTATACAGATAGTTCAAAAGCTACAGAATTAACTTTAAATAACAACATGTTGACAATAAATAATGATATTTATTATGTCATTAACGTAGACACATCAGAATATGATGTCAAATATATTTACGTGAAGTTAGGCGGAATTCCAGGTTCAGGTTTTTTCACTACTCCACGAACAATATATTATGAATCACCTGCAGAAGGCACTTTATCAATTTCAGGATTTTCAGGTTTAGTTCCTTTATACGTGGTCGTATTTGATCAAAATGAAAATATGGTTGCAAATGTTTATTATTTCAATATTAGTAAAGAAATAATCTTTGAAAATGCATATGTAGTTGAGAAAGAAGATCCAAGTATATTTGCATATACACGACGCGGAGGACTAGAGTTCTATAATAATCCGATAAAGATAAACAAGAAAGCAATTCCAGAATTCAATAGTGAGAGAAAAATAACAGCAGCTCCAATTAAAGATACAAATCTTTGGGTTGAAATTTCTTGGACTTTATGGGAAGATTCATCAGCTTCGGCAACTACAGATGAACCTGAAGGTTATGTAATTTACAGAAGTTTCGATGGAGAAAATTTTGAGGAAACAGCAACAGTTCCAGCAGGATATAATTATTATCGAGATAAATCTCCACAATTAGAAGCAGGGAAGGAAGTTTGGTACGAAGTTGCTGCAAAATATGGTGATTACGTTGCTACTCCAACATTATTGGGTTCAGTGGTTCCTCTCGGTATGTTTGATATTAAATATTTAAGCCCAGTTGATGGTGCTACTGATGTTTCTATAAATCCAACATTTTCTTGGGAAATAGTTAATCCCGTTGAATCACCTGAAGGTCAACCAGTTTATTATTTTGATATTTGGCTTTATGATAATACTTTGAATGATTATGGTTATTACTCTTTAAGTGGAACTGGTTACCCATATTATAGTTTCATTGGAACATATGCTACAAGTGTTTCATTTGATTTTAATAATCCACCGAGTGGATTATGGTGGGTGGATTACGGAATAGGTGATTGGTATCAATATAATGTTTTGCAAAAGAACAAAACCTATGAGTGGGGTAACGAACTTGCAATAGCAATTGTTGGTGACGATGATTCGATAGCTTACTCAATATATGCAGATCAAGCTGGTATATTTGATCCTATAGGTGTTGAGGCTGAGATTTACAATACCTTTACAACTGGTGAGAATTAAGGAAAGGGGGGAGATGTGATGAAGAAGCTTTTAAAATATACTTTACCAATTGTTTTAGCTTTGTTTCTAATTCTTTCGGCATGTGGAGTTAATAATGTTTCGCTGAATAAAGTAACTACCAACAATAATTTTGGAAGTGGTTTTAATTCAAATGATGACAAAGTTATTTTTGGAAAATTAGGAGATTTAGAATATGAAGAAGGCAAAATATTAGTTGGTTACAGAAATAGGGAAGATGTAAACAAAATATTAGAAGTTTTGAATGGAAAGATAGTCGTAGATTTACCTCAAATAAAAATGGTTTCTATAAAATTTGAAGGAACTGTAGAGAAAGCTTATGAAAAAATATTTAAACTAAATCTTAAAGGTATAAAATATGTTGAGCCAAGTTACAAGAGACAAATTATAGATCCAAAACCTGTTTCAGATGAAGTCATTAATATAATAAAAGGTAAAAAAGAAGTTTCTATTGATTCATTTACTGGAAGAGGTAATGAAGAATTTTCAAAATACCTTTGGGGTCTTGAAGCTTTAGATGTTGAAAATGCTTGGAATGCTGGTTATACTGGCAAAGGGGTAGTTGTTGCAGTAGTAGATACAGGGGTTGATGGTACACATCCTGATTTGATTGGTCAAGTTGTTGAAGGCTATAGACCATTGACCGATGAGATTTTACCAGCGGGTACTGATTCTTCTTATGGAGGAGCACATGGTACACATGTAGCAGGAACAATTGCCGCATCAAATAATTCTATAGGAATTGTGGGTGTTGCACCCGACGCGAAAATTATGCCTATTGTTATATTTGATACTGTAGGTTACGTAGGAGATGATGAAGTTGCTGAAGGTATTCTTTGGGCCGTTGATCATGGAGCAAATGTGCTTCAGAATTCCTGGGGAGGATGGGGCTATAGTTATACACTTAAAACAGCTTTTGATTATGCTTTAGATAATAATGTAGTTGTAACTGTTTCTGCAGGAAATGGCCACACAGATCAACATTTACAATATCCAGCAAACTATCCTGGAATAATTCAAGTAGGAGCAGTAGAATATTACGGTGGTGACTATAGAACGGTTTGGTTTTCAAATAGAAGTGATGCAGTAATAGTTGGTGCACCTGGGGTTAATATTTTATCTACTGTTCCGGGTATGAGTTCGTTGGGATATGAAGGGTATACTTTAGAAGGAACGAATGGAGGTTTATACGATTTTTATCAAGGTACTTCAATGGCGTGTCCTCATGTTTCAGGTTTGGTAGCGATTTTATTAGATAAATATCCGAACGCAACTCCTTGGCAAATAAGGAAATTGATTGAAGATGGTGCAGTTGATATTGATGAACCTGGATTTGATCATTCATCAGGGTTTGGACTAATAAATGCAAGCAATTCGGTAGCTTTAGAATTACCAGGAAACGGTGGATTATCATTTGATGTTGTAGCTAAAGATAGTTGGGGATATGGTATTTCAGGTGTATTTGTTTCATTGAAAAGAGTAGATGAAAATGGAGGAGACTATTTTGCAAAGACAGATTATACAGGAGTAGCACATTTTTCAAACATTGATGCAGGAAGTTATGAAGTTATAGTAGGGGGACCTGATTCTAACGATAGATCTTATGCTAATGGATATTATGGAATTAGTTATGCTCGAAGGATCGAAGAAGAAAGACAATATAATGATATTGTTAATTTAGTTGGAGATTCTACAAGGACTTTCACGTTCACTTCAACTTTTAACGTAGAATTTGATGAACCAACTGCAGATTTAGACTCAGCTACTGTTACGCTTGATTCAGCATTTTTTGAATTAGTATATGGTTCAAGATATTCATATTATGAGGTTCCCTTTGCAACTGGTACAGTGTATGATTTCTCGCAAGTTGCTGATTTAGCTTTCTTGAGAATAGAAAGATCTGAAGTAGGAACTATTTGCACAGTTTCTGGTACAGTTACGCTAAATGGATATGAAATACCTGTGTATGGAACGTTTGATTCTACGGACGCAACATTGGCAACAGTTGATGAATATGGTGGGAACGGTTATTGGTGGTATTTATTTGGTACAGCTTTCTAAATAAATAATTTAAAATGTTAAAATCAAACTGCCCACCGTATATGGTGGGCAGTTTTTAATTTGCATTTTTGATTACCAACTTATTCTTCCAAAACCCTTACCATATCCAAAACCTCTACCAAAACCTCTACCATATCCAAATCTTTGTCCGTTTCTTCGTGCCATTCTTAAACCTCGTCCAAAAGCTCTATCAAAGCTGTACCCGTTGATATATGGATTTATCCATACGTTTTTTCTTCCATATGTTCTGCAGTAACCTCTTCTAAACCCCAAAGGTCCCGTTCCAAAAGGTCCTGTTCCATCAAATCCTGGCATGTTATTCACCTCCTTGTAGCATTTGTTCTATTTCTTCTATTCTTCTTTCTACGTATAACATTTCTTCTTTCAGATATTCTTTGTAATCTAATAACATTTCTTTTTCGTTTTCTAGAAATAATCTCTCATCTTTTAGTTCATAAAAATCAGGAAAATATGGGTTATTCCATCTGCTATAAAAGTAAGGATTGTGCCTTCTTCGAAATCTACCATTCCACCTCATAATTTCACCTCCTGGAATATATTTTATATCACTATTGATAAAATGTCAATAGTTTTCAATAATTAATATTCTATAAAAAAATCCACCCCTTTATGGGGTGGAGATAATTGGAGAATTTGGTTTATTTTTTTAAATTTAGTAATATCTTTTCAGGTGTAATTGGAAGGGAAGTTATTCGAACTCCAACTGCGTTATAGATTGCGTTAGCAATAGCAGCTGGTGGGGTATCAATTCCTATTTCTGCAACTGATTTGGCGCCAAATGGTCCAGTTGGTTCGTAACTTTCAGCAAATTTTACTATTATATTTCCTATATCAACTCTTGAAGGAATTTTGTAGTGCATAAGATTGTTTGTGAGTAACTTACCATTTGGAGAATACTTAACATCTTCGTAGAGTGCCATTCCAATTCCTTGGACGAGGCCGCCTTCAACTTGTATTTTTGCAAGATTAGGATTTATAGTTACTCCACAATCTACAACTGCAACATAGTTGATTAATTTGACCTTACCAGTTTCAATATCAACTTCGACTTCGGCAAATCCTGCCATAAATGGTGGTGGTGACTCTGGCCCAACGTAAGAAGCCTCAGCAATTAATTGTTTTTGATGTTCCGTATATAGTAAAACAGTCGCCAGTTCTTTTAGTGAAACCTTTTTATCACCATCGATTTCATATACATATTTACCGTCAAAATCTACTTTAGATTCATCAAGCCCGAGTTTTAATGCCCCTTCTTTTATTATTAATTTTTTCATTTTTTCAGCAGCTTTTTTTACTGCATTTCCCGAAACATAAGTTGTACTTGAAGCATATGCTCCCACGTCAAAAGGTGTAAGGTCAGTATCTGAAGAGTACACAATTATATCTTCAGTTGGAACATTAAGAACTTCGGCAGCTATTTGAGCGAGGATTGTATCGCTTCCTGTTCCAAGATCTGTGGCACCAACTAATAAATTGAAAGAACCATCATCGTTAAGTTTTAAAATTGCAGAACCCATATCGATATTTGCTATTCCGGAACCTTGCATGGCAATTGCCATACCAACGCCTCTTATTTTAGTTTCGGATACTTTTACTCTTGGGAATTTCTCATCCCATTTAATTAATTTTTTTCCTTCTTCAACGCACTCGTTTAACTTACAACTTCTAACAATCATTTCTACGCCTTCGCGACCTTCACCCATAATTTTGAAGATTGGAGAAGTTTCTCCCTCGTTTATCATGTTTTTCTTTCTAAATTCTAGAGGATCCATTCCAAGTTTTTCTGCTAATATATCGATGGTTGATTCTAATGCAAAATTACCTTGAATTGCTCCGTAACCTCTATAGGCTCCTGCGGGAACCTTGTTTGTATAAACAACTTTTCCTGAAAATCTTACAGCATCCACCTTATTGTACAAAGGTAATGTTTTTGAACCTGCTACCATGAATGTCGTAAGGGCGTGTTCGCCATATGCTCCTGTATCTGATAGTCCTTTTATATCAATTACTTTCAATTTTCCATCTTTTGTTGCTCCTAATGTAACATCATATCTCATGGGATGTCTACTATATGTTGCTTCGAATACTTCTTGCCTTGAATAAACTATTTTTGCTGGTTTGCCGGTTTTCAATGTTACTGCGGCGACAAATGGTTCCCCATGGACAGCCTGTTTTCCACCAAATCCTCCACCAATTCTAGGTTTAATTACCCTTACATCTTTAATTGGTATTTTAAATGCTTCAGCAATGATTCTTCTGACATGGAAAGGAACTTGGGTTGAAGAAATAATAACTAGTCTTCCATGCATGTCTATATAAGAAGCCGCTGTGTGAGGTTCAAATGCTACGTGAGCTTGTGCCTGTGTGTAAAAACGCTGGGAAACTACAACGTCGCATTTTTTAAGCTCTTCTTCAATATTTCCAATTTCCATTTCATATGAAGCGGCAATATTTTTTTCGGCGTTAAATCCAATTTCAAACATTGGATGTGTTTCTTTTTCAGGATGGATAATTGATGAATGTCCTTCGGCTTTTTCAAAGTCTAAAACAGGTTCGAGTACTTCATATTCAACTTTAATTTTTTTAATAGCTTCATTCACACATTTTTCGTTCTTACCTGCTACTATCGCTACTTCATCTCCAACATATCTTACATATTCATCAAGAATATACCAATCATGTGGAGAAGGTTCAGGGTACCCTTGGCCTGCTCTGGTAATTGGAACTCTAGGAACATCTTTGTATGTTAGGATGCATTCGATTCCATCAACTTTTTCAGCTTCGGTAGTATCTATATTTTTGATTTTTGCAAATGCGTGGGGGCTTCTTAAGATCTTAACAAATAATGCATTTTTCGGAGCAAGATCCTCAGTATATACGGGTTTACCTAAAGTAATTCCCAACGCATCTTTTTTTGGAATTTTTCTTGTTACTTCTTTCATTTTTCCACCCCCAAAAATTTGGCGATAGCCCTGTGTTGTCCCTCATAACCAGTACATCTGCAAAGGTTACCGATAAGCTTTATTTTAACCTCATCCATTTTTTCAATTTTTGCTCTCTTAATATAAATTGTGTTTACTATTAATCCAGGACTACAAAAACCACATTGGTCAGCCCCTTCTTCAGCTAGAAGCTCTGCAAATTCTCTAGCTTCAGGAAGGCCTTCTACAGTGGTTATTTCATGGCCGTCGACTCTAGCTGCAAAAATTGAGCATGAAGGAACTGGTTTCCCATCCAATAAGATGGTGCAAATACCACACATTCCTGTATCGCAACCCCTTCTAACACTATGATATCCATACCTCCTAAGAACATCTAATAAAATTTCATCAGGTTCAATTTCCAATTCTTTTTTTTCGTTATTAATGACGACATTTATTTTCATTACATCACCTCCAATAGGGCTCTTTTAACAAGAGCTACACAAACTTTTTTTCTAAATTCTTTTGATGCTTTTATGTCATCTGAGAAATCAATTTCTTCCGATACAATTTTTGCAGTTTCTTCGATGACTTTTTCATTCAATTCTTTTTTAGTTATATGTTCCATGGCATTGCGGGCTAGTACAGCTACTCCTGGCCTTGCTCCAACGGCTATTTTTATTTTTTCTCCCTTTGAAACAGCAACATTTAATATTGAGAAATCATATTCTGAATTTCTAATATACTGGAAAGAAACTTTAAGATTTTCTTTTTTTATTGCGATCTTTTCTAGAATATCTTTATGAACTTTTGTTTTCAAAAATTCTTCTAAAGGAAGTTTTCCCATTTTATACAAGTAGATATCTGTATTTAGTACGAGCAATGCAGTAATTAAATCAGAAAAACCGTATTTTGGATAAAGTGTTCCACCAATAGTTATAATATTTCTCATTTGAAAACTCAATATTGTTTCGGCAACCTTTTTGAGAAATCCATCGAATAGTGTTGATAAAGCAGGGTTTTCTTCAAACGCTGATATAGTTACCATACTTCCAATTTCAACAATACTCTCACTTTCTTTTACATAGTCCAAGCCAGCATCTATGAGATCAATTGCTAGGTCAATTTTTCTGTTTGATAGTCTGAGAAATGCGGCTCCCCCTAATATCTCAGAATTTTTTGAATTAAGTAAGTTGTAGGCTTCTTCTAAAGTTTTAGGTTTTACATATTCTTTAAAGTGAAGCATCACATCACCACCTTTTTATATAAATTGTTGTATGCTTTTAAGATTAGATTATAGACAAGTGTTTTTCTGTATTCTTTTGTAGCTCTTACATCAGTTATAGGAGAAGCTATTTTTTGATAGCTACTAGCTAGGAATTTAAATAAGTCTTCATTAATTTCTTTTCCAATTACACTTTTTTCCAAATTTTCGTCTCTAAGAATGTAAGGGGCTACTGAGCCTAAAGCAATTCTAATATCCTCAATTTTTCCTTCCTTTTCTTTTAGTAACATTCCTACGCTAGCAATAGAAATTATCATGGCATTTCTTCTTCCAACTTTTTCAAAATAATATTTATAGTTTTCTAAGATTTCTAATTCAATTCCATAAATGAATTCATCATCAGATAATTCAATTTTTCCGGGCCCTTTTATAAATTGATTTATTGGTATTTTTTTTGAAGTAGGTTCGATTAATATTTGAGCATTGAATAAATAGCTTGCAAGAACAAAATCTCCAGCTGGTGAAGCATTTCCAATATTGCCTACAGGCGTACCTCTATTTCTAATCATTGGAGAACCTATTGTTTTGATGATTTCTTCAAGAAGTAAATTTATTTGATTTTGTTTCAAGAATTTTCGAAGTTCTGTGTAAGTGGTATTTAATGGGATGAATAATTTGTTTGCGTTAGTTTTTATTCCATCTGTTTCTAAATATTTTGTATCAATTAATGTTTCGGTTTTAATTGTTCCAGCTCTAATTTTTACAAGTAAGTCTGTTCCTCCTGCGAAAAGATAACCATTTGTTTTTAATTTGAGTTCAGAAAGCTCATCAATATTAGTCGGTCTGAAATATTGCTTAATCATTGCTTTCACTTCCTTTATTAAGATACTTTTTAGCTGCCAATTTGACAGCCTCTTCAATCTTCACGTATCCCGTACATCGGCAAAGATTACCTTCAAGTGCTTCTTTTATTTGATTAACGGATGGGTTAAGTGTTTCGTTTAATAGAGCTTTGGTTGATATTATAAAGCCAGGAGTACAAAAACCACATTGAATTGCTCCAGCTTCAAGAAAAGCGTTTTGTATAATGTCATCTTCCAATCCTTCAACTGTTATAACTTCTTTTCCGTCTAATTCAACTGCAAGCATGAGGCAGGAATGTACGTTCTTTCCATTTACTAAGATTGTACAAGCTCCACATTCACCTTCACTGCATCCTTCTTTTACAGATAAAACATTGAGGTCATCTCTTAAAAAATCAATAGCTCTTTTATGAACCGGCACATCTTTTTCAACAATTTTCCCGTTTAATTTAAATTTGATTTTCATACTTTCACCTCTTTTATGAACTTTAGAACTTCTTCAATATCTGGTTTCACTTTTTTAGTTTTTATAAGTTTTTCAACAGATTTAATATCTTTAAGCCCATTTCCTGTAACAAAAATACAGGCGCTTTCATCTTTTCTTATTAAGCCAAGTTTAATAGCTTTTTTTAAACCTGCATAAGATGCTGCACCAGCTGGTTCTCCGAAAATACCGGTTAATTTGGCCATTTCGGATATTGCTTCTAAAATTTCAGCATCTGAGACTCTTAAAAAAGTACCATTGCTTTTTTCGACATATTTGCAAGCTTTTATAACATCTCTTGGTTTTCCAACTGAAATGCTGTCAGCTATAGTTTTTGATTCTATATCAACGGGTTTATACGGTTTCCCTTTTTCAAATGTTTTTACAATAGCATCGGCATTTTCTGCTTGTATTCCAATGATTCTAGGAATTTCATTAATTAAACCTAATTTGTAAAAGTCGTAAAAACCTTTATATAACGAACTAATTACTGTTCCATCTCCTACGCCGACTAATACAACATCAGGTGTAACATAGTTGTTTTGTACGATTACTTCCAGTGCTCCTGTTTTTTTCCCTTCAAGTAAATAGGGATTGATAGCTGAATTTCTTGAATACCATTTTAATCTTTTCCCTACTTCCATTGAAATATCGAATGCCTCGTCATAACTCCCATCAATTTGTATTACGTTAGCTCCATATACATAAAGTTGAGCTATTTTAGCAATTGGAGCGCTTGCAGGAACAAAAATGAAAGTATTTAGTTTTGTTGAGGCTGATAAACCTGCTAGAGAGCTTGCAGCGTTACCTGTTGAGGCGCAATAAATTGTTTCATAGTTGTATTCGTACGCTTTTGAAATAGCTATAGCAGTTGCTCTATCTTTATAAGATGCAGTTGGATTAGTTCCATCATATTTAACTAAAAGTTCTTTTATTCCCAAAACATTTTTAAATTTGTATAAAGGAGTTCCTCCAACCTTTAAATGGGTTACGTAATTTTTAATGGGAAGTATTTTGACAAATTGGGAAATATCACCTTCAGGATCAAAATCGTTCTTATGAATGTTGATTTTTTCATAATCATAAATAACTTCGAGTGTTCCCATTCGTTCTCCACACTTGGGACAGGTATATAAATTTGGTGAAGGTTCATAAATTTTTTCACAAGAAATACATCTGAGTTTATACATTTTATCCCTCCTAATTTGCTAAAATTATACTTTTAGTAAAAAATTACAGAAAATGTAGTAATTTTACGAAAAAAAAACAAAATCACTATTTTTTGAAGATAAATCAAGATAATGAGGTTACAAAAAGAATAAAGTAATCTGAATGGAAAATGTGGTATACTATTTTTAACGGAGGTGGGTAGGATGCTGACAAGAACGGAAGCCTACAATTTGTTAAAAAAGCATGTTAAAACAAAAAATTTAATTAAACATTGTCTTGCTACAGAAGCTGTTATGAGAAAAATAGCTGAGTATTTTGGCGAAAACCAAGAAGTTTGGGGTTTGGCCGGATTGTTACACGACTTAGATTATGAGTACACGAAAAATACACCCGAAGAGCACGGTTTAAAAACTGTAGAAATATTAGGGGATTCAGTTACTGAAGAAATCAAAAATGCTATATTAGCACATTGTGGAAAAAAGGAAAGAGAAAGTTTAATTGAAAAAGTGATATATGCAGCTGATCCAACAACTGGTTTTATAGTTGCAGGTGCATTAATAAAACCTGAAAAAAAGCTATCAGCTATAAATGTAAATTTTTTACTGAATAGGTTTAAGGAAAAATCCTTTGCAAAAGGTGCAAGCAGGGAACAAATGAAATCTTGTGAGGAATTTGGTTTGACATTAGATAAATTTTATGAACTTTCTTTGGAAGCAATGAAAGAAATTTCGGAGGATCTTGGTTTATGATTTTCAGATGGTTTTTATGGTTATTTCCCTTAGTTTTGATTTCTTTTGATAGAGCTTTTTTGGATTATTTAGTGCTTATACCTTTAATATTTTACTTTGAATCAGTGAATAAATTTGGGTTTGGAAAAGCTTTAAGATATGTTATTTATCTTTCTTTTTATGTTATAGTAATTTATGGAGAATATAATTTGCTATTTGCAATGTTGATATTTTTGATTGTATTAATTGACTCAATGAGAGAATTGTGGTTAAAAATATGGGTAGTACCTTTGATTGAGAGTGGTTTATTTTTACTACCACTAATTTTTGAAGGATATGATTATTCATATTTTTTCTCGATGATAATCTCATTTGTTGTTTTCTTGATATTGTATAGAAAGAAAATTATTCTTTATAAATAAACTTGGAGGTGTATTTATGAAAATTATTCTACCTGATGGACATCAGAAAGAATATGAAAATTCTGTTACTCCTGGTCAGATTGCAAAGGAAATTAGTGAAGGATTATATAGAACAGCAGTAGGAGCATTAGTAAATGAGCAATTGTGGGATCTTGAAAGACCAATAGATTTTGATTGTACTTTGAAAATTATCACAAAGAAAGATAAAGAAGCGCCAGAATTTTATCGACATACTATGGCGCATATCATGGCTCAAGCAGTTGTAAGAATATACGGGGAAAATAATGTAAGATTAGGTATTGGGCCAACTATAGAAAATGGTTTCTATTATGATTTTGAAATTTTGGATGGTACAATCACTGAAGAAGATTTAAAAAGAATAGAAAAGGAAATGAAAAATATTATAAAAGAGAATTTGAAGATTGAAAGATTTGAATTAAATAAAGAAGAGGCATTGAAGTTAATGAAGGCAAAGGGACAGATTTATAAAATGGAGTTAATAGAAGAAATACAAGATGACAAAGTAAGTTTCTATAAACAAGGAGAATTTATAGATCTTTGCAGAGGACCTCACTTGCCAAGAACAGGGTTAATTAAGCATTTTAAATTATTGTCTGTATCCGGGGCGTATTGGAGAGGGAGCGAAAAAAATCCAATGCTTCAGAGAATATATGGTACGGCTTTTGCAAATAAGGAAGAGTTGGAGAACTATTTAAGGATGCTCGAGGAGGCTAAAAAAAGAGATCATAGAAAATTAGGTCCAAAACTTGGGTTGTTTTTTATTAATACAGAAGTTGCAGCTGGTATGCCAATATTTCTTCCAAAAGGAACTATTGTATTAAACGAACTTGTAAACTTTTCAAAAGAACTTCACAAAAAATATGGCTTTTTAGAAGTTGCAACTCCTCTTGTTATGAATGTTAAATTGTGGCATCAAAGTGGTCATTGGGAACATTATAAAGATAACATGTATTTTACTGAAAAAGAAGATGTGGAATATGCAATTAAACCTATGAATTGTCCCGGTCATATATTAATTTATAAGAACGACGTAGTGTCATATAGAGACTTACCAATCAGATTGTTTGAGTTTGGAAAAGTTCATAGGTATGAGAGGAGTGGAGTTTTACATGGTCTTTTGCGTGTAAGAGCTTTTACACAAGATGATTCTCACATTTTTTGTCGAAAAGATCAGATAGAGCAAGAAATAACATCTTTGGTAAAACTAATAGACGAACTTTATAAGCCGTTCGGTTTTTCGTATAAAGCAACTCTTAGCACTATGCCAGAAGATCATATGGGAGATGAAGAAGTTTGGGATATAGCAACAAATGCTTTAAAAAATGTTTTGGAGAAAATTAATTTAGATTTTGAAATTGCAGAAGGTGAAGGAGCATTTTATGGTCCAAAAATTGATTTTCAGGTGAAAGATTCTCTTGGTAGAGAATGGCAATGTGCAACAATTCAACTTGATTTTCAAATGCCGGAAAGGTTTAATTTAACTTATATTGACAGTAATGGTAAAGAAGTACGGCCTGTTTTAATTCATGCCGCAAAATATGGTTCTTTAGAAAGATTTTTTGGGATTTTAATAGAACATTATGCAGGAGCATTTCCACTATGGATTTCTCCAGTTCAAGTTATTATTTTGCCTGTTTCAGATAAATATACGGAATATTCAAAAAAATTAGTTGAAGAGTTGAAAGGTAATGAAATAAGAGTACAATTGGATTCCAGAAATGAAACTCTTGGATACAGAATAAGAGATGCTCAAATGAATAAAATACCATATATGATCATAGTAGGCGAAAAAGAACAGCGAGAAAATACTATAAGCGTTCGAGATAGAAATGGTAAGGAAATTAAAGATTTAAAAGTAGAAAAATTTTTGGAAATTTTGAAGAATGAAATTTTGAAAAAAGGATAAATTAAAGGGGGTGATATAATCAACCCAACAATTTTTTGGTTGGTTTTAGGTATTGTGTTAATGGTATTGGAGATAATTACTCCAACATTCTTTATTTTCTGGTTTGGAATTGGTGGAATAGCTGCTTCTATTACGGCCTATTTTGTAGGGAATACTATTTGGGAGCTAACTACATTTATAATTGTTTCAGGTATTCTAGTAGTCTTAACAAGGCCATTAGTTAATAAGATGAGTGGTGAACAACCAAGAAAGATTAATATTGATGAAATTATTGGAAAAAGAGCTTTGGTCATAGAAGAAATAGACAATAAAGCAGGGAAAGGTGTTGTAAAAGTAAATGGTGATACTTGGCGTGCGTATTCTCAAAAGGATGATATAAAGATTAAGAAAGGTGAACATGTAAAAGTATTGCAAGTAGAAGGAGCGCATTTAATTGTAGAACGTGAAGAAGAAGAAAAAGAAAGTTAGGAGGGGAAATATGTATATATTGTTTTTGATAATAATTTTGTTCCTGCTTATTTTAGCAGCTTCAGGGATAAGAATTGTTAGGCCATATGAAAGAGGGCTTGTTGAAAGATTAGGGAAATTTAGGAAAGAAGTAAAAGCAGGAATTCATTTTATTGTTCCATTTTTTGATAGAATGCAGAAAGTTGATTTAAGAGAACATGTTATAGATGTTCCACCTCAAGAAGTTATTACCAAAGATAATGTTGTTGTAACTGTAGATGCGGTTATTTATTATGAAATTACTGACGCATATAAAGCTATTTATAACGTTAGTAGTTTTGAATTTGCAACAGTAAAACTTGCTCAAACAAATTTGAGAAATGTTATTGGTGAACTTGAATTAGATCAAACACTTACATCTAGAGAAAGAATTAATGCTAAACTTAGAACAGTGTTAGATGAAGCGACAGATAAGTGGGGGATTAGAATTACTCGTGTTGAAATTAAAAAGATAGATCCACCAAAAGATATTATGGAAGCCATGAGTAAACAGATGAAGGCAGAAAGAACAAAAAGAGCTGCAATTCTCGAAGCAGAGGGTATTAGACAATCTGAAATATTAAAAGCTGAAGGGCAAAAGCAAGCAGCAATTTTAAAAGCTGAAGGTGAGGCAGAAGCAATTAAGAAAGTTGCTGAGGCAAATAAATTTAAACTTATAACAGAAGCGCAAGGACAAGGTGAAGCAATTATGGTAGTATTTAAATCAATTCATGAAGGCAATCCTACGAATGATTTACTTGCTGTAAGATATCTTGAAACTCTCAAGGAAGTTGCTAATGGAACTGCGACGAAGATTTTCTTACCGATGGAAGTTTCAGGTATTTTGGGTAGCATAGGTGCCATTGGAGAATTGTTTAAAAAAGACGGCGGTGAAAATAAAGATGGTTAAAGTTTTACTGGTCATAAGTTTATCAGGAGCCTTAGGGCTCCTGGTTTCAATTATTTTTGCATTTTTAATAGTCTTATCTAATTCGTTTTTCAGGTATGGTACTTTCAGATTTTTTAATGAGATGGTTGTACTTAGTTTAGGAATTTTCGGTTGGTATTATGTGAAATCAAATGTAATAAATTTTATATTTTTAATAGTTTTGTCAACTTTGTATCATTTATATAGAATAATAAGGGATATTTATTCCATTGATGCACGTTTTAGAACTTTAGTTTTGGCACTTGGAAATGATAGATTCGAATATGCTAGTTTTTCATTAAAAAGAGTGCGTAGAAGAATTTTTGGTACATTTTTCAAGTATTTAGTAATATTAATTGCTTCATATTCCATTTCTCAGTCCTTGCATCCTTTAATAGTTGGTGGTATATCTTTATTTGTTGGAGTAGTACTAATTGCTTTAAGATTGGACTGAGAAAGGGGATTTAAGTGTTTAAGAAAAAGATAAGCTTTGAAGCCATTGCATTTATCGCAGTATTAGTTTTAGTATTTGTTGGGATAGAAACAACAATGGGTACAGCAAATTTCTTTAAGACACTCATGTTAACTGCTCATGATTTATTGATTAACACAGTTTTTTTTATAATGGCTGTTGCAGTTCTTACCGGTGCTTTTTCTTCGTTATTGTTTGAATTTGGAGTAGCTGATCTAATTGATTTCTTTTTGAAACCCTTAATTAAACCTCTCTTTAACCTTCCAGGTGTAGCGGTTATGGGTATAATTTCTACTTACTTTTCTGATAATCCTGCCATAATTGCTCTTGCCAAAGATAAAAGATTTATGAATAATTTTGAAAAGTGGCAAGAACCGTTGTTATGTAATCTTGGCACATCTTTTGGAATGGGTTTGATAGTATCTACTTTTATGATTGCTCAGGGAAATAAAATGAATGTAAATCTTGTTCCAGCTGTGATTATTGGGAATATCTCAGCGTTTTTAGGAAGTATAGTTAGTGTGAGGATGTTTTCATTTTTTACAAGAAGGAAATTTGGGAGTGTTAAAAAAGAAGAAATGCTTATTCCGGAAAATTACTATAGAAAAACTCGACCAGGTAGTTTTATGGAGAGATTTTTAGAAGCATTGTTAGATGGTGGAAAAAGTGGAGTGGAAATAGGGATTGGTATTATTCCTGGTGTGCTTGTTATTAGTACTTTTGTAATGATGATTACTTTTGGGCCGAAAGATCCTACAAAGGGTTATCAAGGGCTTGCCTACGAAGGTATTCCACTGTTGCCAATGATAGGTGAAAAAATATTTGTTTTAATAAAGACTTTGTTTGGATTTAGCAATCCCGAATTGATTGCATTTCCATTAACATCTTTAGGTTCAACTGGGGCTGCTCTAGCCTTGATTCCAAAATTTATTGATTTAAAGATTATAAGTCCCAATGATATAGCAGTTTTTACTGCAATAGGTATGACATGGAGTGGATATTTGAGTACACATGTAGCAATGATGGATGAACTTGGATATAGATATTTAACTGGAAAAGCAATTATGGCCCATACTTTTGGTGGTTTGTCTGCCGGTGTTATTGCTCACCTTATGTATTTAATGGTTTTTTAATTCCCCTCCCCTTTTTATTTAAATTGTAACATCTTGTATCATAAAATTAAACTCATAGATATTTTATTGTTTCATAATTTAGTTTATTATTAACTTGACTTTTGAAATGAAGGGAGTGGGGCAAGTGGACAAAATATTAGTTAACAAAGTTTTGAAAAAGCTTGCTACGAAATATGGAACTCCGTTACTTGTAATGGACTTGGAAGTAATAAAGGAAAATTACAAAAAGCTAATTAATAGCATAGAAAATAGCAAAGTGTATTATGCTATTAAAGCCAACTCCCATGTAGAAATAATTAAAACTTTGAAAAAGCTTGGAAGTCATTTTGATGTTGCTTCGAGAGGGGAGATAGAAAAACTTTTGAGTTTAGGTGTCTCACCAAAGATGATGAGTTTTGGAAATACTATAAAAAAGTCGAGTGATATAGAATTTGCATATAAAAATGGAGTAAAAATGTTTGCAGTTGATTCGGAAATGGAAATAGAAAAAATAGCTAAATATGCTCCAGGTTCAGATATATATGTTAGGATAAGTACTAATGGGATGGAGAATGATGCTGATTGGCCATTGACAAGGAAGTTTGGGACAAGTGTTGATCATGCAATTCAGTTGGTTGAATATGCATACAATAACGGGTTAAATCCTATAGGAGTAAGTTTTCATGTTGGTTCCCAAAATTACAATCCAAATAATTGGAGAGTTGCTATTAGAGAAGTTTCTGTGGTTTTTGAAGAAGCTAGAAGAAAAGGTATAGAGATGAACATGGTAAATACTGGTGGAGGAATGCCAATAAAATATTCGAAGGAAATACCATCTATAGAAGAAATATCCGAAGTTATTAATCAATCTGTAAGAGATTATTTAGGCGAGAATATAACTGTAATAGTTGAACCTGGCCGTTCAATGGTAGGTAATGCAGGTGTGATGATAGCATCTGTTATTTTAAGAAGTAAAAAAGGTGAAGAAAATTGGATTTATACCGATGTAGGGGTTTTTCATGGTTTAACAGAGACTATTCAGAATATCAGATATGAAATTTCTGTTGTTGGTAAAGAATTCGTTGAAAGTAAACAATTTGTTTTAGCAGGACCTACTTGCGATAGTGTGGATGTGATGTATTATGATGCAAAACTTCCAAAAAATACAACTATTGGAGATTTAGTTGTATTTTACAATACAGGAGCTTACACAACAGAATATGGTACGAACTTTAATGGAATATCTTCCCCAGAAGTAATTTTTCAGAATGGATTACTTTTGAAACAAAATTTAGAATATGCAGTAGAAGAAATTTTAAAACAATCAGAGAAATATGATATGTTATAATATATTGTGGAATTGAGAAGTGCCGAGGTGGCGGAATTGGCAGACGCGCATGACTCAGGATCATGTGGGCATTGCCCGTGCGGGTTCAAATCCCGCCCTCGGCACCAGTCCCGGGTTTTCCGGGATTTTTCATTAAGCTAGAAAGGTGGAAAAAGTGGATATAGTGAAATTGAATGACTTAAATATAATAATTGGTAAAACAAATGATATTAGAAAAAGGATAGTTGAAAAAGTTATTAATGGAGAAAAAACATTTGTAGTTACTCTTAATGCTTCGATCTTGCTCAGAACTTTAAGAGATGCTTATTACAGAAAAATTGTTAATCACGCGAATTTTATAATACCTGATGGTTCAGGTATAGTTTGGGCCTTAAAAAGAAACAGGAATTTGTATACAGAAAGAGTAACGGGAATAGATACTATGATGTATCTATGTACCATCTCTAAAAAGTACAATTGGAAAGTTTATCTTTTGGGTTCTCAACCAATTGTTGTTGAAGAAGCGGCAAAAAAATTGAAAAAACAAGGGGTAAATGTGGTAGGATTTCATCATGGATACTTTAGAGAAGAGAAAATTCCTAATGAAGAAATTGAAAAATTAAAACCAGATCTATTGTTTGTAGGAATGGGAGTCCCAAAACAAGAAAAATGGATTTACGAAAACTTTAACTTGCCATTTAAATTGGCCATGGGTGTTGGTGGAAGTTTTGATGTAATTTCAGGCAGGAAGAAAAGGGCTCCAATTATTTTTCAAAATTTACGTCTTGAGTGGTTCTACAGATGGTTACAATCTCCGATAAAAAAAAGGCATGTGCCACTTGAGATAATAAAATATTATTTTTTGGTAATTAGTGGGAAAATAAAATGACGAAAGATGAAATTATCAAAAATTATGTTTTAGAGATTATTAATGCACCTTTTAATTTGACAGCATTTAAAGATTTTGAGTTAGCTTATAATTTTCTTGCCATCGATAGTTTAAAACCTCTCAAAAAAGAAGAAATAGGTGAAAATTTTTTAGATGTAGGAACTGGTGGAGGAGTTCCAGGGGTTTTTATTAATATATTTTATGATGTTGAAGGGACTTTGATAGATTCGTCACTGAAGAAAATAAATTATGTGAAGACGATTTGTGAAAAGTTAGGTTTGAATAAATTAAAATTTGTTCATGGAAGAATTGAAGAACAGAGTACTTTTAAAGAAAAATTTGATTCAGTTTTTTCTAGAGCGGTTGCAGAACTAAGAGTTGTTTTGGAACTTACAGTTCCATTTGCAAAAAAGCATGGAAAAATCTTTTTGTACAAAGGAATTAATTACAAACAGGAATTAGAAAATGCAAAAAAAGCGATAGAAATATTGAAATTAAAATTAATAGACATAAGAGAATATAATATACTTGAGAAAAAAAGATATTTATTAGTTTTCGAAAAACAAGACATAACTCCCCCGAAATACCCCAGGAGATATTCGAAAATATCCAAATTTCCTTTATGAAAGGAGAATGACATTGCAAGATACAATTGCTGCGATTTCCACACCTAAAGGGACTGGAGCAATAGCAGTAATTAGGATAGATGGAGAAAAAAGTCATGAGATCGCAAAGAAGCTTACTAAGTTAGATAAAATTGAATATCGAAGGGTTTATTACACAACTTTATGGTATAACAACGAAATACTTGACGATGTTAATATAGTATTTTATAAAACACCAAATTCTTATACAGGTAATGATCTTGTTGAGATTTATTGTCATGGTGGGATTTTAATTACTCACAAAGTTTTAGATGTTATTTTGAATAGTGGGGCAAGATTGGCCGAACGAGGAGAATTTACAAAACGAGCTTTTTTGAATGGAAAACTTTCTTTAATACAGGCAGAGGCAATATATCAAATTATAGAAGCAAAAAGTGAACTTTCATTAAAAATTTCTCTTGAAAATTTAAAAGGAAGGCTTGGAGAAGAAATAAAATCATACAGAGAAAAATTAATGAGAATATTAGCAGAAATAGAAGTTTCAATTGATTATCCTGATGATATCGATAGTGATATTGACATGATTTTAAAAGGGTTAAATGAAATATATGAAACAATTAAGGAGAAGGTTGAAAAAAGTAAAAAAGGCTTGCATTTAAGTTCGGGAATTATTTTGACTATAGTAGGTAAACCAAATTCTGGAAAATCTACTTTACTTAATAGATTATTATATGAAGATAGAGCTATTGTAACTGATGTACCCGGTACAACAAGAGATGTAATAAAAGGAGAGATAGATATAAAAGGGGTACATTTCATAATAGCTGATACTGCCGGGATTAGAAAAACTGATGATATGATTGAAAAAATTGGTATTGAAAGAAGTTTAAAGGAAATAAAAAAATCCGATTTAATATTGTTTGTTTTAGATGCTTCAACAGGCTTTACAAATGAAGATGAATATATTTATGAAAAAATCAAAGATTACAATTTTATCCCTGTATGGAATAAATGCGATTTAGGAAAGAAAATTGAAAGATTTCAAAAAGAGTCTGTGCAAATTAGTGCACTTTCAGGCGAAGGATTGAGAAATTTAGAAGATAAAATTTTAGATAAGGTGAAAAATATAATAGAAAATGGAGAGTCTTCTCATGTAACTACGCAACGACAATTAGAAATTCTAGAAAGAGTAAAAATGTATATAAAAAGTGCATTAGATAATTTTGATTTTGGATATGAACTTGATATAATATCAATTGACATAAGAAAAGCTTTGGAAGAATTAGATTTATTGTCAGGGAAAAAGTTTAGTGAAGATTTATTAGATACCATTTTTTCAAATTTTTGTGTTGGCAAATAAAAAAAAACACGGGCCTTTTTATGGCCCGCATAAAGCTGTGGGGGGTGTATCTCAAGGGGGATAGGGGGTTTCTCTTTCATAATGTTAACAGAATTTATGTTACAATGTTAGTCTTTCGAAAGTTTCTATTATGAACCATTTTTGTTAAGATAACTTTACTTACATAATATTTCAATTTTTGAAATTTTGTTTTCTGTTTTTCTATAGTATTTGACTTGATATTTTTAAAAAGGTTCAAAAAAAATGTGTTTTTTAGACTTTTTATCTACTACCAGTTTGTTTTGAAGTTAAATTTTTGAACTATCTAACAGGTTCTTGGTAATTCCTAGTTTTATATAAACCCTCCGGGTCCAATAAACCCATGTACAAACCTTTTACCTCCAAATAAAGTAGATTTTATATTTTCAAAGATTTTAATTGAATACTTAAACCTTTCATTAAATGCTACTATACGCCATATATAAACCATTAATTTTTCTCCTAATTCTAACTCTATAAATTGCTCCGAAAAATGAAATAGCAGCATGTTCATATCCGAGCAATTTTATAAAGAAGAATCTTTCTCCTGCAAAAAACTTTTTAAACCACCAAATTTTGTATTAATATCTATAGAATCTTGAGTAGTTATAAACAAAATAAATTGTACTAGCAAAAGTTCATTGTTCTCATTGATTTCTATATCTCCTGAGAGTTTGGGGCAAAGGAAATTTCAGGATTTATTTTTGCTGTATAGCTATTTAGAAGGAAATTTTCTCTTTTAAAAAACACGTTTAAATGCTTTCAAAAGACCTCTGGTTTATGTAGTTACCTCTATATTGCCTTTCATTGAAACCATGGTACCCGGTTCTGATATAATTATTTTCCCTAATTCCATTTTAATTTGCAAAATGCTATAAAAGCCTTTGAAATGGAGCTTGAAATTCATGTTTTTACCTCTTTTTGGCTATTTTAACATGTTTTAAAGTAGAAATGTAAAAATTAATAATGATGTTGAAGATGTAGTTATTTATATACAATTTTTTAATTTGTTTAACATTGTATTATGTTAAAATAAAATTGTAAAGAAAGTTTATGGAATAAAGAGGTGAGGCTTTTGAAACGGCTGGCAATTATTTTAATTTTGACATTTATCTTAATTGTTATTTTTGATTTATATTTTAATATTTCTTGGGATTTTAAAAGAGAATTTGTATATGTTATCCCTAATGAACTAACAATAGAATACGATTCTTGGAAAGAATTGAAAGATTTTTTCGATGAGATTGGTTATAACTCACTGGAAGATCTTTCGAATATAAATATAATAGTTAAAAGATTTCCTGAAGATTTTAATGAAGCACCTACAAACGTGAGAAAAGAATTGTTTTTGAAAATTTTAGTTCCAATAATTAGAAAAGTTAATAGTGAAATAATGAGCGAAAGAAAGGAAATTTTAAAGGCTATAAAGCAAAAAAATTCTAAAGTTCTAATGGAATATATGAAGAAATATGATGCTCAAAGTATTGATGATTTGTTACTGAAAGTTGATATTATACCTGAAGATCTAGCTATTGCTCAAGCTGCAATTGAATCAGCTTGGGGGACAAGTAGATTTGCTCAAGAAGCTAATAATATTTTTGGTGAATGGACGTTTTCTCCAGGAACTGGCATAGTGCCGAAAAATAGGCCTTTAGGTGCAACTTACGAAATAGAAATTTTTGATGATCTTTTAGATTCAATGAGAAGTTATGCTTTGAATTTGAATAAATTGCCTTTTTATGAAGATTTTAGATTAATTAGAGCTGGCAAGAAAAAAGGCCATCCTGCTGATGGCCTTCTGCGTTATTCAGAATTGGGAGAAGAGTATGTAAAAATTGTAAAAATAGTGATGGAGCATCTTCCAGAATTATAATAATATTATTTTTTTTCTTTCTTTTACATCTTTAAGGACGTTTTTAGTATCAAATATGAAAGGAACATTCTTGAGTATCTTTTCGTAATTTACTCCTACTGTGTGTCCTGCAGTAATAATTGCCCCATCCATGTTTTTTAGGATTTCATCATTTAATTCAATAGAAGTATATGTTTTTCCATTATGTTCAAATTGGGGTATAAAAGGATCAAAATAATATATTTCAGCTTTTTTCTTTTCCAATATTTCTATTACTTTTAATGCAGGACTTTCTCTAAGATCATCGATATTTCCTTTATATGCAATACCTAAAACTAGAATTTTTGCCCCATTAAGTGGTTTTTTATAATCATTTAAAATATCTCCTAATCTTTGTACAACGTAATAGGGCATGTCATCAGCAATTTGACCTGCAACTTCAACCAACATGAGGTGTAGATCAAATTCTTTAGCTTTAAAGGCCAGATAAAATGGATCTATTGGAATACAATGACCTCCTATTCCAGGACCAGGGTAAAATGGCATATATCCAAATGGTTTAGTTGAAGCTGCTTCAATTACTTCCCAAATATTTACATTCATTTTTTCAGCAACTTTTGTCATTTCCTGAACAAGTGCTATATTAACTAGCCTAAAAGTATTTTCTAAAATTTTTGACATTTCGGCAGTTTTGGGAGAGCTTACAGGAAAGACAGGTGCCTCTAGAACATTTTCATATAGGGCTCTAGCATGTAGGGTACATTTTTGAGTAACGCCTCCAACTACTTTAGGAGTATTTCTAGTTTTGAACCTGTTGTTTCCTGGATCAACTCTTTCTGGGCTGAAAGCAAGGTAAAAATCTTTACCGACTTTCAAACCAGATTTAAGAAGTATAGGTAATACAATTTCTTCTGTTGTTCCTGGATAAGTTGTACTTTCAAGAATAATAAGTTGTTCTTTTCTAAGCCTTTTAGCAATGTCTTCTGAAGTTTGAATTATATAACTTAAATCTGGTTGTTTAAATTTGTCCAGTGGAGTAGGAACGCAAATGCTGATAACATCACAATCGCTGAGTTTATCAAAATTTGTAGTTGCAGTGATTAAACCTTTATTTACAAGTTCTCTTAATTCTTCATCGTCAACATCACCAATATAATTGATACCTTTATTGATAAGATCAACTCTTTTTTGTTGAATATCAAATCCAATGACTTTATATCCTGCTCTAGCTTTTTCAACTGCTAAAGGAAGCCCAACATAACCTAATCCCATAACTCCTACAATAGCAGTTTTTTCTTGTATTTTGTTGTACAATGCATTCACCATTTCAATCCCTCCTGGTTGTTTATTCATTCACTGACTGAATAAATTATACCACAAATTTTTAAGTTTGGTTTTGTTCCAAGTATTTGAACAATTTTTTGCGATGTTTTTAACACAACAGTTAACAATTAAATCAAATTGTAAACACGGAAAATAAGATTAAATTGCTTTAAGGTCTAATATTTGAAAATATTACAAAAAATCTTTTGTTTACACTTGACAGTTCATGTTAATTATTGTAAAATAATCGTAATTACTTCTTTAAGAGGAGGGGATACTATGAAAAAACTTATTATTTCGCTGCTCGTTTTATTTATTGTTGTTTCAGGTTTTTCAACGATAAAGATCGGTGCTGTTTTACCTGTGACAGGAGGTATTTCTGCATTTGGACAATTGGTTTGGGAAGGCGTTCAACTTGCACATGAACAAATTTCAAGTGTACTTGGTGAGGAGATTCAATTAGTTTTAGTAGATAACAGAAGTGAAAAAACCGAAGCAGCAAATGCTGTTTCGAGGGCAATAGACAGAGAACATGTTGTGGCAATTATTGGAGAAGTTGCAAGTTCTCATTCTCTTGCTGGTGGTCAGATAGCCGAAGATAAAAAAGTACCGATGATATCACCTTCTTCCACAAATCCATTAGTTACAGAGGGGAAAAAATTTGTATCTAGAGTTTGTTTTACTGATCCATTCCAAGGAGGAGCTTTGGCTGTTTTCTCTTATGAAAAACTTGGTGTAAGAAAAGTAGCGGTTTTTGTTGATTTTGAACAAGATTATAGTGTTGGACTTTCAAATTTCTTTATTGAAACTTTTACAAAATTAGGCGGTCAAGTGAAAAAAATATTCTATAAAACTGGTGATCAAGAATTCAGTGCACAAATCACACAAGCACTTTCTTATGGTGCAGATGCAATTCTTGTAACAGGTTATTATCCAGAGATTGCTTTAGTTGCTCAGCAAGCAAAAATGTTGGGATTTTCTGGGAAAATTTTAGCAGGTGATGGAGCGGATGCTCCTGAATTAGTTCAAATTGGTGGAGAAGCTGTAGAGGGAATATACTTCACTACCCATTTCCATCCTGATGCTAAAGTAACTGATAAGTCTAAAGAATTTGTGGACCTTTTTGTTAAGAAATATGGAAAGAAACCTTCAACTTTGGCTGCACTTGGTTACGATGCATATATGATACTGGTTGATGCTATTAAGAGAGCTGGTAAGGCAGATCCTGTATTAATAGCTCAAGAAATTAGAAAAACAAAAAATTTTGAAGGGGTAACTGGTATTATAACGATCGATGAACATGGGAATGCATTAAAATCAGTCATTGTTGATGTTGTGAAAAATGGAAACTTTGAATTTGAAACGGTTATTAATCCTGATCAATTTGTGGATAAGTAATAAATTTCTAGAACCCCATGGCTTTGCCCATGGGGTTTTTGTGCAATTGGAGGTGAAAACAGTGAATTTAAATCCAGTTTTAATAATACAGAATATATTCAACGGTTTAATGGTGGGTGGGTTATATGCTTTGATAGCTGTAGGTTACACGATGGTCTATGGGATATTAAGATTAATTAATTTTGCTCATGGAGATATTATGACCATGGGAATTTATTTTGCATTCTATGCGGTTGTTTTAATGAAAATGCCTTTTTTTGTTGGAGTAATTTTTTCAGTGTTTGCGACTGCATTATTAGGTTTTTTAATTGATAGAATTGCATATAAGCCATTGAGAAATGCTCCGAGAATTTCTGCCTTGATAACAGCAATAGGTATGTCGTTTTTCCTAGAAAGCTTTGCTGTTGTTTTTTTCGGTTCAAACTATAAATCATTCATGAAAGTATTAGGTAAAAATTCAAGTGTTATTTTTAAAACCTATAAAGTTGGGAAAATAATAATTCCTCAGATAAGTTTCATAGTGATTGGAATTACTATATTAGCATTGTTGATACTTTTTTATATTGTTTATAAAACGAAAATAGGAATGGCAATGAGAGCAATATCTACTGATATTCCTACAACAGCTTTAATGGGAATAAATGTCGATATGGTTATTGGTTTTACTTTTGCTTTAGGTTCAGCATTAGCTGCAATAGCTGGAATAATGTGGGCGATGAGATATCCAAACTTTTACCCTTATACTGGATTTAATCCTGGATTGAAAGCATTCATTGCTGCAGTTTTTGGAGGAATAGGATCTTTGCAAGGAGCAGTTTTAGGTGGATTTTTATTAGGGTTAATTGAAGTAATGCTTATAACGCTGTTTCCTTCAGTTATGCAGTACAAAGATGCTTTTGCATTTTTAATTTTAATCGTGATTTTAGTTATTAAACCTTCTGGACTATTAGGAAAACGTTCAATAGTAAAGGTCTAAGGGTGGTGGTAAATATGGAAAAGTTATCTCCTAAAACTACGGCAATATTAACAATATTAACAATTTTAGTTTTTATGTTTTTGCTATTAATTGCTACGAAAACATTGGATAGTTATAGATTGAGAATAATAAATTTAATGGCGATTTATGCTATTATGGCTGTTAGTTTGAATTTAATAAATGGTATAACTGGAATTTTATCGCTAGGTCATTCCGGATTTATTCTAATTGGTGCTTATACATCTGCGCTTTTAACTTTAACTCCGGAACAAAAGTTAATTTCGTTTATAATTGAACCAGTTAATCCATTGATTCAAAATTTGCATACAAACTTTTTTATAGCGACTTTAGCTGGTGGTGTGGTAGCAGCAATATTTGCATTTTTTATAGGTTGGCCAGTATTGAAATTATCAGGAGATTATTTAGCTATAGCCTCTTTAGGGTTTGCTGAAGTTATAAGAATAATAGCATTAAATGCCCAAAGTGTAACTAATGGTGCATTAGGATTAAAAGGCATACCTGAATACACTAATACATGGTGGGCTTGGGGTTGGTTGCTGATCACAGTGGTTTTTATTGTGAGTTTGGTGAAAAGTTCATACGGAAGGGCTTTGCTTGCCATAAGAGAAGATAGAGTTGCGGCTGAGGCAATGGGTATAAATGTATTCAAGCATGAACTTATGAGTTTTATTATAGGTGCATTTTTTGCTGGGATTTCTGGCGCTTTATATGCACACTGGCTAACAACAATTGATCCGAAAATTACTACCTTAGGCCCTATTTTGACTTTTTATATATTAATTATGATAGTTTTAGGTGGATTAGGTAGTATAACAGGTTCTGTAGTTGGTGGAGTAATGTTTGCTTTACTTATGGAATGGTTAAGAAATTTAGAAGATCCATTTACACTTTTTGGTTTAAGTTTTCCAAATGGCATTAAAGGATTGAGACTTTTAGTGATTTCGACAATTTTTATTTTAACAATGATTTTCTGGAATAGGGGAATTTTTGGGAGAAATGAGCTGACTTGGAATTCTATATATAGGTTTTTCAAAAAGAGAGGTGTCAAAAAATGAATGTGCCTTTTGAAAAACAAGGAGTTATTTTACATATTAATCATGTTACCATGGCTTTTGGAGGGTTAGTTGCAGTAAATGATTTTGAGAATAAGATAATGAAAAATGAATTAGTAGGGTTAATAGGACCGAATGGAGCAGGTAAAACTACTGTTTTTAATGTTATTACGGGAATTTATTACCCTACAAAAGGTAAGGTTATTTTTGATGGGATAGATATAACACCTTTAAAACCTTATCAAATCACACATTTAGGAATTGCTAGAACGTTTCAAAATATCAGATTGTTTTCTGATTTGAGTGTTCTTGATAATGTTTTGGTTGCTCAACATCACGCACTAGATAACAGAAGTGTTGATAGAATATTAAGAACTCATCAAAAAGAAGGAAAAGTAAAAGGGAAAGCTTGGTTTTGGAGAGCAGTGACAAAGTTAGGTTATATGAAAAAAGAAAGTGAAATGAAGGGAGCTGCATATGAGTTATTGAAAAAAATAGGGTTGCAAAAATTTGAACAAGAAAAAGCTAGTTCTTTACCTTATGGTCAGCAAAGAAAATTAGAAATTGCTAGAGCTTTAGCAACGAAGCCCAAATTACTTCTTTTGGATGAACCAGCTGCAGGAATGAATCCAAAAGAATCTGAAGAATTAATGGATTTCATTAAATACATTAGAGATGAATTTGACCTAACTATTCTATTAATTGAGCATGATATGAAGGTTGTAATGGGAATATGTGAAAGAATAGTTGTAATGGACTATGGTTCTATAATAGCAGAAGGCACTTCGGAAGAAATAAGGACAAATAAAAAAGTAATTGAAGCTTATTTGGGTAAGGAGTGGGAACATGCTCAGTGATATTGTTCTTGATATTCAAGATTTGCACGTCTACTATGGTTCTATTCATGCTGTAAAAGGAATTAATGTTAAAGTTCAACGTGGAAAAATTGTAACGTTGATAGGAGCTAATGGTGCCGGTAAAACAACTACGCTTTCGTGTGTAGCGGGGTTAATTAAGTCAAAAAGAGGACATATTAAATTTAATGGGAAGGATATAACTAATAAACCGCCTCATATAATTAATTTAACTGGTATTGCTTTAGTACCAGAAGGAAGGAGAATTTTTCCAAATTTAACTGTATATGAAAATTTAATAATGGGAGCATATAAAAGAAATGACAAAGAAAATATCAAAAGAGATTTAGAATGGATTTTTTCTTTGTTTCCAAGATTAAAAGAAAGATTATCGCAGTTAGGTGGGACACTTTCGGGTGGGGAACAGCAAATGCTAGCGATTAGTAGAGCATTAATGTCAAGACCTCAATTAATTATGATGGATGAACCATCATTGGGACTTGCTCCTGTACTTGTTGAAGAAGTTTTTAACGTCATTAAAAAAATCAATTCAGAAGGTACCACCGTTTTATTAGTTGAACAAAATGCTGTAGGAGCGTTAGCAATTTCAGACTATGGATATGTTTTAGAAACTGGTAAAATAGTATTAGAAGGTCCAGGAAAAGAACTTTTAAAAGACGAAGAAGTAAAAAAAGCTTATTTAGGTATTTAAAATTGAGGTGGGCTGAGGTTGGGAAGATTACTATTTGTTGTTATCATTTGTTTAATATTAACCGGGGTTGTATTCTCATTTAATCTTGTTGAGGAAAGTTTAAGTGATTTAAAATCACTTAAACCGACGATTTATCAATTAACTTTTTTGCCCTTATTTTTAATTGATAGAGAAATTCAAAATATGTTTAGTAGTAAGTACGAGATATATATTGTAGATTTTATTAATAAAATGGATGTAAAAGATTTTGTTATTTTAACTTCAGTTTTATCATTCATTACGTATTTTAATGATCCTTATCTTTCTTTTACAATTCTTGAGAGTGTAACTGTAAATTCTTTTATTACATATGGACTGAAATTTTTTATTGGAAGAGCTAGACCGACCTATTCTGATTCTCCCTTTTTATTTAAACCTTTTAGTTTGGAAAATGAATTTAATTCTTTGCCATCAGGTCATAGTTCCTTTGCTTGGGCTTTGTTTACACCGATTGCTGAAAAGTATGGTAAAATTTTTTACATGATTCCCGTTATATTTTCTATTTCAAGAGTTATTGGTGATTATCATTGGTTTAGCGATGTAGTAGCTGGAGCAATAATTGGTTATACAATAGGAAAAGTATTTTTTCAAGAAAAAAGCGTGCCCTGAGGCACGCTTTTTAATTTAAACTTGTATTTGATTTATAAAACAGCTTTTCCAGTTTCTTTGTCAAAGATATGCATTGCGTTCATATCAAATACTACATCAATTATTTGTTCTTCTTTTGCTTGAGTTTTTGGATCAACAACTGCTACGAATTTATCATTTCCAGCAATCAAATGTAAAATTGTTTCACTACCAAGTGGTTCTACAACGTCGACCTGTGCTGAAGCAGTGTTTTCTCCTTCGGAAGGAGCCATTGCAAACATTTTATCGTAAATGTTTTCAGGTCTAATACCAAAAATAACTTCTTTATCTATATATTGTTCGAGAAGTTCTTCGAATTGTTTTGGAATCTTGAGTTTTAAACCATCAGATTTAATCCACAAGCCATTATCTTTAATAATTTTTGAGTCAATAAAGTTCATTGCGGGACTTCCAATAAATCCTGCGACGAATGTGTTAGCAGGCTTATTATAAATTTCATTAGGAGTTCCGACTTGTTGAATTACTCCATCTTTCATAACAATAATTTTATCTGCCATAGTCATAGCTTCAATTTGATCATGCGTAACATACACGATGGTTGCTTCTAATCTATGATGAAGCTTTTTTAGCTCTGAACGCATTTGGACCCTTAGTTTAGCGTCTAAGTTGGAGAGAGGTTCGTCAAATAAAAATACTTTTGGATTTCTAACTATAGCTCTTCCGACAGCAACCCTTTGTCTTTGACCACCAGACAGTTGTCTTGGTTTTCTATCAAGAAGTTCTTCTATACCTAATATTTTGGCAGCCTCTTTTACTCTTTTTTCAATTTCATTTTTTGGAAACTTTCTAAGTTTTAAACCGAAAGCCATGTTGTCATAGACAGTCATATGAGGATAAAGAGCATAGTTCTGGAAAACCATGGCAATATCTCTATCTTTGGGTTCAACATCATTCATAACTTTTCCATCAATCTTTAATGTACCTCTTGTGATTTCTTCAAGACCAGCAATCATACGTAATGTTGTAGTTTTACCACATCCAGATGGTCCGAGAAGAACAACAAATTCTTTATCTTCGATTGTAAATGTTGCATCTTTAACGGCTTCAACTTTTCCTTCATAAATTTTCCATACGTGTTCAAGTTCAACTTTTGCCATACCAGCACCTCCTGATATTTAATCTTCATTGATATCTTCGAAGAGATCATTGATGTTTAATTTTCCAAACAGTGAAGGATCTCCTATTTCCAGCAGATATAAATCCCAGACTTTATCTATAAAATTTATAATTTTTAGGTATTTTTCATAGTTTAAAATTACAGAAGTGGGATGCCCATTTTTGGTGATTATAACATCATTCCGTATAGAATCTTCGATCACTTTTGAAAATTTTGCTTTTGCTTCCGCCAAACTATAAAATAAATGTTTTTGATTAGGCAAGTCAATCCCTCCTGACTACAATTATAGTCAAAATTTTTCTAAAATAGCCACAAAACATTAACTGTTACTTTTTAGAAACACTCAATTAACATTGCTGGAGTAGAATTTGACTGAATGGTCAATAAAAATGGAGGTGTAAGTATGGCTGTTGGAGGAGTAAAAGGAATAATTTATAGGCAAGCTGGGAAGATAGTTAATAGTGTAATAAGAAAAGCGGATACGAAGACTTTTGCCAAGCTTCTTTTTACTGTTGCTGCTTTAAGTAAAGAACCTGCGAAGAGTGGGTTGAAAAAAATAGGATTAATGGCTGAAGAAGAACACCCAATGATTAAAAAGTGGATTGAAATTTTTCGAAATTCAAGTCCAAAATGTACGGAAAAAATTATTAATAATCTTATTATTAATGAATTTGCAATTGGTGAACCTATGAGGCAAAAAATTATGGAAAGGGAGAAAGTTGTTTTACCTAAGTTAGGAGTTATAAGTCCTACGTATGCATGTAATATTGAATGTATTGGCTGTTATGCAGGACTTTATGGTAGAAAATATGAACTTTCCAAAGATGAGGTAAGAAGTGTTTTAAAGCAAGGGGAAGAACTAGGAATTTATTTTTGGGTGATTACTGGTGGTGAACCATTCTATTGGCCGCACATTTTTGAAATTCTTGAAGAATTTGATCAACACTATTTTATGATTTATTCTAATGGAATTTTAATTACTGAAGAAAGAGCTAAAAAGCTTGCTGAATTAGGTAATGCTACAATAGCTATATCAGTTGAAGGTTTTGAGGAACAAACGGATTGGAGAAGGGGGAAAGGAGTTTATAAAGCTATTCTAAATGCGTGGGAAAGATTAAGAAGATATGGTGTACCATTTGGTGCAAGTGTGACTGCTACAAAAGTTAATCACGATACTATAATGAAAGATGAATTTTGGGATTTCTTAGAGCAAAATGGAGTAGGTTATGTCTGGATTTACCAATTTATGCCAGTAGGAATCAATCCGACAATGGATCTTGTGCCAAGTCCAAAACAAAGGTATGAAAGATTCTTTAAAACTGATGAAATGAGACTTAGTGGTCGGTTTGCATTTGTGGCAGATTTCTGGAATCATGGATTTTTAACCCATGGTTGTCTTTCAGCTGGTTCAAAGTATTTCCATGTTAATGCTAAAGGTTATGTTGAACCATGTGTGTTCCAGCAATTTGCAAAAGATAGCATAAGAGAAAAGACTTTGTTAGAAATCTTTAAATCACCATTCTTTGAAGCTTACAAAAAGATGATTCCATTTTCAAATAATTTGTTCAGACCATGTCCAATAATTGATAATCCAAAGGTATTTAGAGCTATGGTTAAACATTTTGATGCAATTCCACAACATGAAGGTTCAGAAAGAGTTATTAATGAATTGGCACCTGAGCTTGATAAATTAGCCGAAGAGTGGAAGCAATATGCTGACAAACTTTGGTACGAGCATGGCTATGTTGAAAGGTATCCTGTAAATAGAGGAATTTATAACTACGAAACAAGGATGAAGAGGTATGCAAACAAAGAAGAAGCATTAAAAGTTGATAAAAAGTTAAATATCTAATACCACAGGCTTTAAGCCTGTGGTTTTTGAGGTGTTAGATTTGGGAAGAAAGATTAATTTAACAAAACAAAGAATTTTAGAAGCAGCTAAATTGGCTTTTTCTAAAAAAGGATATGAGGGTGTTAGCATAGATGAAATAGCACAATTAGCGAATGTGCGAAAATCTTTGATTTATTATTATTTCCCTTCTAAAGAAGTTTTATTTGAAGAAGTATGGGTAAATTCAATTAATGAGCTTGAGAATGAATTGTTCGGTGAAAATGAGAATGAATCAAATTATGCAGTGAAAATAAAAAATTTTTTGAGAAGATATATAGATTTTTTAACCAGTAAAAAAGCTATTTCTGAGTTAATAAGGCGTGAGAAAACAAATATTTTAGATCATGAAACATGGAAAAATGCAAAAAAAAGATATGAAAGTTTTTTAAGTAAAATTGAGGAGATGATTTCAGAGGGAAAGAAAAAAAAGTATGTAAATGAAAATATTGAACCAGAAGTGGCAACTGAAATGATTGCAAGTGTTGATTCTGTGCCAAGGAAAACTTTACTTAGGCAAATTGAAAAGATGTTGGTGAATGTTTTATTAAAGGAAAGATAAAAAATTGATGAAATGATTTATATTAATAAGTTAAAAAATTGATTAACTTGGCTTTTGTAGAGCCAAGTTTTTTTATTTTTTGCTTTTCTGGTTAATTTTAAGTATAAATTTATTACAAATGTTAAAGAATCATTGTGTAAAAAATTATACGAAGTGGTATAATAAAATTGATGATTTTAAAACAATCCAGAACGATGTTTTTTTTACATCTTAGCAATTTCAGGATTTTGACAATGGTTAAAAAACTTCAAGGGGGCGATAACATTGAGTGAATCATTGGAAGAAAAGGTTAAACGTTATGAAAAGTTAATTAATGAGATGGTAAATGTATCAGAAAAATATTTAGGAAGTTTTTCTGTTAGACTTTTATTTGAAAGAATTATATGGGAGCTTTCAATGGAATATAAGGAAATGGAAATGATTCATTATGGAGAAAATGGTGTGGTATTAGAGGGAATAATGGATAGTTTAAAATTAAATACAGATATTCCTATAGATGATATGTTTGGTGCTCTAATTTCAAAGTATGTTGAAATTCTTGCTAAACTTATTGGTCGAGAAAGTGTAGAAAAAATAAAGAAGATGATTGAGATTCCTTTGGATTTAGAGGGAGGGAATAAGGAATGACAAAACTAGAAACAGGAATAAGAAATCTTGACAAAATTCTATATGGTGGTATACCTTTATATTCGTTTAATATTATAGCAGGCCCTCCCGGTAGTGGCAAGACAATATTTGCTCAAAATATAATTTTGAATAATGTAAGAAAAGGGTTGAAAAGTATATATTTAACTACAATCTCTGAGTCTCAATTTAAGATGGTAAGACATTTAAAGGAATTTGAGTTTTTTTCAGATGAATTTTTGAATGAAAAATTTATTTATGGTGATTTGGGAAATGTTATACGAAAACGGGGAATTGAAAAAATCATAGAGTATTTTACAGAATTAATTAAGAAATATAAACCTAATATACTGGTAATTGATAGTTTTAAAGCTATAAGAGATTTTTTCCTGATGAAAGTACTTTCAGAGTTTTTGTATATGAACTTGCAGCTACTTTGTCAATATGGGAAGTAACCGTTTTTCTAATTGGGGAGTATGAAGAAAAAGAACTGACTTTTTTGAGTGAATTTGCAGTTGCCGATGGGATTTTTTACCTTTACGGGCAACAGGAAAAGAGATTTCAAAAAAGATATTTACGAATATTGAAAATGAGAGGTACTGATTTTGAACATGGTGAACATTTGTTTCAGATAACATCATCTGGAATTGAAGTGTATCCACGGATAAAGCCGCAAGGTAAAGAACTTCAATATGAAGTGAGACAATTAAGAAAGGGATTTGGAATTTCTGAACTTGATGAAATGCTTGATGGGGGTTTAAAAGAAGGAACTATTACGTTACTTTCAGGCGCTACTGGTACAGGTAAAACTGTTTTTTCATTGAAATTTTTACTTGAGGGAGTTAAGAATGGAGAAAATGGATTGTTTATTACTTTTGAAGAACCGGTTGCTCAGATTATAGATAATGCTAAAAGTATGGGGTGGAATATAGAAAAATATATAAAAGAAGGCACATTAAGTATTAAATTTATTTCTCCTATGGAACTTGATGTTGATAAACATGCGTATGAAATATTGGATTTAATAGAAACAAATAATGTGAAAAGGTTTGTTCTTGACAGTATATCATCATTTGAAAAAAGTGTATTTGATGAAAAGAAGTACAAAGATTATTTATAGGCAATATCTCAATTTGTTAAGAGAAGATTTGTAACTGCGATTTTTACAGTATTGAACGAAAACATCTTTTCACCACTTGTTGTAACTAAACATCAAATTTCACTAATATCAGATAATATAATAATTTTACGTTATGTTGAAAACGGTGCAAAGCTTCAAAAAATGATTGGGATTCTCAAAGCACGAGGTAACAATCACAGTAGAGAACTTAGACAATATGAAATTACTCCAAATGGAATAAAAATCTTAGGAAAATTAGATAAAGAAAACATGTTGAAATGAGGTGTATTTAATGTCTACGAATCTTTCATTGGTTGTTTCAATGAAGTATTGGCAGGATTTTCAAGATTCGCTTGCCAGAGTTATAGATTCTAATATTTATGTTTTCAATTCAAATGGTGGGCTTTTTTCGAAATTTAGTAAGAGTTTCGAAATATGCCGGCAGGTAAATAAAGAATGTCGACTTTGTAATGAGAAGTGCTTATATTTTTATAAAAAAATATTTAATTCTTTAGAACGTAAAGGAGTTTTTACATGTCCTTTTGGTATTAAACTATACGTTTATCGTTTAGGAACTTATGAGCAAAAAATAGGATATCTCATTATTGCTCCAACAAAGAAAATTGAAACTGAGAGTGAAGAAGAAAGAGCTTTTCTTGCAAAGGCATACAATGTATATCAAACAATTGAAGAAGTTCTCAAATCAATACTTGAAAAAAATCTATTAGGGTTTCGGAATCTTGAATTAAATAGTATTTATGAAATTAGTCGTCTTTTGACATCAATAACGGAATTAGATAAGGCTATGGAACTTATAACAAATTCTTTGGTTATAATATATAATGCTAATTTAGGATTTATTGGTTTGCGTGAAGGTGATAAAATCAAAATAGCACAGTCTAAAGGTGAATTAAAAGAGGATTTAATTGGAAAAGAATGGATGATGTCTCATCCAATAATGACTAAAGTTTTTTCAAAAGTTGAGCCAACTTTTTTAACAACAGAGGAATTAACGAGTTTGGATGGATTTTCTGGTTTAGAAATTAATTCTAAAAGTAAAGCAATAATCTACCCTTTGTGGACTTCTGTAGGCGCTGTTGGATTATTAGGTATCGTATTTCCATCAGATATAATGGATGCTAATGGAATTAGGAATCTTTTCATATATGCTAATTTTACAGCAGTAGCTTTAGCTAATGCGAAACTTGTGAGTAGGTTGGAAAAAGAAGCAGAAACAGATTTTCTAACAGGTTTTTTCAACAAACGAGCAATTCGGAATATGCTTATTGTTGAACTTGAAAAGTCAATCAGATATAAAATTCCATTGGCAGTTATTTTTTTGGATATTGATGATTTTAAAGCCTATAATGATACTTTTGGGCATTTACGTGGAGATTTGGTGTTGCAAAAGGTGGCAGAGCTAATAAAAAAATCTATTAGAGCTGTAGATATCGTTGGACGTTATGATGGAGAAGAGTTTGTAGTTCTTCTACCTGGAACAAATAAAGAAGGAGCTATTAAGGTTGCGGAGAGAATACGAAAATCTATTGAAAATTATTCTTTTCCAAACCGTAAAATTACGGTGAGTTTAGGAGTAACTCTAGCTAAAAACGGAGATTCAGTATATTCTTTAATTGAAAGAGCTGATAAAGCTTTATATCAAGCGAAAAAACAAGGTAAAAATCGTGTTTATTTTCAAGAACTGTAAATTGATTTGATTGAATGAAGAGATTATTTTAATTGGTTAGGAGGACGAAAAAATTGGCAAATATAGATGATAAAGATGTGATGTCTGAAGACGAGAAAGAGTCAAAACTTTTGAATGCTCTTCATAAAACTCTCGATCTTGCGTTTGATAAAGCCCAAGAAGAAAATGCATTAATGTTGAAAAAACTTATTGAAATAACACAAATAATATCTTCTAATTTGAAGTTAAAAGGAATTATAAAAGCAACATTGAAAAGACTCAATAAAATAATAGAAGGGGAGTATTTTGCAATATGGCTTTTTGATGAAACAGGTAAGAAAATTATATTAAAAGCATATTTGGAAAAAAATGATGGGTTAAAAGTTAATTTTGAAGATCGCATTGAAATAGAAAATACAGTTATTAATGAATTTGTAGATGAAAATGTATTGGTTTTATCAAAAGATACTAAAGATTATAAATATTTCAAAAATTTAATAAATTTTATGAAAGAGAATATTCAATCAATTTTACTAATTCCTATTCAAGGATTGGGAAATATTTATGGGATATTAATAGTTTGTACACATTATCCCATGGATCATCGGAGTAATGAAATTGGTTATTTGTCTATTATTGCTAATCAAGTGGGACTCTCATTGGAAAATGCTCAGTTATATAAATCATTACAAAATTATTTTTATAACGTTGTAAATGCACTAGTTGCTGCTTTGGAGGCAAAAGATAAATATACTCAAGGCCATTCTCTGAGAGTAGCTCAATGGTCAAAAATAGTTGCAAGAGAATTAGACTTATCTGAAAACGAACAAAAAAAGATTTATATAGCAGGGCTGTTACATGATATTGGAAAAGTTGGAGTGGAGGAATATATATTATTAAAAAAAGCCCCTCTAACTTCTCAAGAGATCGAGAAAATTCGAGAGCATCCTGTACTAGGAGTAAAAATATTAGAACCTGCCAATGTTCCGAAAGAGATAATTAAAGCAGTTCTTTATCACCATGAAAATTATGATGGTAGTGGTTATCCTGAAGGGATTTCAGGTGAAAAGATTCCAGTTTTAGCTCGAATTATTAGAGTGGTAGATTCGTATGATGCAATGATTTCTGATAGACCATATCGTAAGGCATTTTCTAAAGAGTGGGCGATTGAGGAATTGAAAAGATGTTCAGGAAAGCAATTTGATCCTAGTATTGTTGACATAGTCGTAAGACTTATCAAGCGTGGTATATTTGATAATATAGTAATTGAGAATTAATTAAAAGAAGGAAACGGATATTTGTCTTTACATAAAAAATTTATATGGTATAATAACAATGATAAAATAATAAAAATTTGTGAGGTGAGGAAAGTGAAAAAGGGAATTCACCCAGAGATGAAGCTTATTACTGTAAAATGTGCTTGTGGCACTGAGCATAAGTTTTATAGTACTAGAGAAAACGTAAGGATTGATGTTTGCTCGAGCTGTCATCCATTTTACAAAGGTAGTAGAGGAGCTGGAGCATTTGTAGATACGGAAGGAAGAATTGAGAAATTCAAAAAGAAATATAATTTAGATTAATAATGTTGCCGGGGGCATTTGCTCCCGTAAATTATTTTTAAATCCATAGGGAGGTTTTGTGTGTATGGAAGTTGGGCAAGTAGTAAAAGGAAAAGTAGTGGAGATACTCAAGTTTGGAGCAAATGTTGAACTAGAGAACGGAGAAAAAGCTTTCGTCCATATTTCTAAGATTGCATCTACGTATGTTAAATCCGTAAGTGATCATTTGAAAGTTGGTCAAGAGATTGAAGGAAAAATATTAGGTAAAACTAAGGATGGAAAGTGGGAAATTTCTTTAAAGTTAAAGGAAGGAAAAGGAACATCTAGAAGTGACCAACAAACAAGTTCGGATTTTGAAAGGAAATTGGCAAAGTTTATGAAAGATAGTGATAGAAAGCATTCGGAATATCGTAAAAGACTTGATAAAAAAAGAGGAAAAAAGAATAGAAGGTAAATAGATAGGGCGGGGAAACCCGCCCTATTTTAATTTACCTTATCAGTTTTTTAGATTTTTTCTTTTTTTTGTTTTCTATTTTTTTACAAATATTTGCAGGACAAGCTTTATTTTCGATATGCGTAAGAAATTCATCCTTGAAATTATTGATCAACGAGAGTAAAGGTACAGGGAAGCTTTGTCCAAGACCGCATAGTGCAGCGCTTTTAGCAAGATTCGCTATTTCAATTAATTTGTCTAAATCTTCTTTTGTTGCTTCAAAATGGCTCATTTTTTTAAGAATATTAACTGCCAACTTTGTACCTTCACGACATGGTGTACATTTTCCACAGGATTCGTGGCTGAAGAATTCCATAACGTTTAACGCAATATCAACTACGCAATGATTATTGTTAACACCGAGAATTACACCTGATCCAAGACTTACACCGTAGTTTTTAAAAGAGTCATAGTCAAGTGGTGTATCATATTTATCTTCACCAATAAATGTGCCAGCAATTCCTCCTGTCTGGATCATTTTGAGTTTATTGCTTCCAGCTACTCCGCCAGAAAGTGCAATTAATTCTCTAACTTTCACTCCCATTGGTAATTCTACAATTCCCCTGTTTGAAAGATTTCCAGCAAAACAAAAGACTTTAGTACCTGGAGAATTTTCTGTTCCAATTGATTTGAACCATTGAGCACCATTAAGTATTATTGAAGGAACATTTGCAAGTGTTTCTACATTGTTGATAACAGTCGGTTTTCCAAACAAACCGCTTTGTGGAGGATATGGAGGCTTTAGTCTTGCTCTTCCAGCTTTTCCTTCAATTGATTCCAAAAGGGCAGTTTCTTCACCGCAAATGTAGGCTCCTGCTCCTAGTCTAATAAATAAATCAAAATCAAAATTAGAATTTAAAATATTTTTTCCTAAGAAACCATATTCATATGCATCTTTTATTGCTTTTCTCAAATTTTCAATAGAACCATAATATTCCCCTCTAATATATATATATCCTTTAGTTGCTCCTACAGCATAGCCGGCAATGACCATTGCTTCAATTACGCTGTGTGGGTCACCTTCCATAATCAACCTATCCTTGTAAGTTCCTGGCTCACCTTCATCTGCATTACAAACGATAAACTTTTGATCAGCACTTGTTTTATAAGCAAATTCCCATTTTAATCCTGTGGGGAATCCAGCTCCTCCTCTTCCTCTTAATCCACTGTTTTTAATTTCGTCAATAATTTCTTCAGGTTTCATTTTCAATGCTTTTGCTAAAGCAAAATATCCATTATTTGCAATATATTCATCAATGTTTTTAGGATCTATTTTTCCAATGTTGCGGGTTACTATTTTATACTCATTTGGTAGTTCCTTTGTTTCTGTACTGATTAATTGTTCTTTGCTAATTTCTAAATCTAAGACTTTTCTACCTTTTAAGATGTGTTCTTCAAAAATCTTTAGTACGTTATCTTTATTTTTGACATTATAAAAGACACCATCAGGCATAATGCCAATGGTAACCCCGTTATAACTTCCCATCGTACCGGTTTCTAAAACATCGACAATTTTATCTAAATTGTGTTCTTTTACAAGTTCGACAAGTTGCTTGTAAAATTCTTTGGCACCCAGAAGTACACTATTACTATCTACAGAAACTAGAACAGTTATTGGCTTCATTTCTGTTCACCCCCTTTAAGATTTCTAATTATTTCTCTTACTTTTTCGGGGGTGAGATCACCATAATATTCTTGATTAATCATTATTACAGGTGAAACCCCACAAAGTCCTAAACATCCGGATTCTTCGAGTGTAAACAAACCGTCTTCTGTTGTTTGGTTAAAGTCAATTTTTAATTCATCCTTTAATGCTTGTATAATTTCCTTTCCGTTTACTACATGGCACGGGAGACTTGTACACACTCTTATAACATATTTTCCCCTAGGTTTAGTGGAAAACATAGTATAAAAAGTTAAAACTTCATATACTTTTGAAATTGGAATATTTAATTCTTCGCTGACTATTTGGGCAGCGTGTTCTGGAATGTAGCTTTTTTCAATTTTATCTTGAATTTTGTGAAGAGTATAGATTAAAATATCCTGTTCTTCAAGTGTTTCATTTTTAGCTTCTTTTACGATGTTCCTAATTTCTTCAGTTGTAATCATACTGCGACCCCCTCACCTTTTAATCTAGTGCTGGTGTTACTTTACTAATAGCATCAAATCTACACACTTCTATACAACTGCCACATTTAACACATGTGTCTTGATCAATTTCGTGAACTTTTCTAACTTCACCACTAATACAATTTACTGGACAAACTCTTGCACATGCAGTACATCCAACACATTTTTCAGGATCAATTACGTAACTTATTAATTCTTTACATTTTTTTGCTGGACAAGATTTATCTTTTACATGAGCTATATATTCATCTTTATAATATCTTAATGTTGATAATACTGGGTTTGGTGCAGTTTGACCTAGACCGCATAAAGAAGAATCTTTAATGACATTTCCAAGATTTTCGAGAATCTCAATATCTTCCTCTGTTCCTTCACCTCTTGTTATTCTATCTAAAATTTCATACATCAATTTTGTCCCCTCACGACAAGGAGTACATTTTCCACAGGATTCGTCGACGGTAAACTCTAAGAAAAACTTTGCGACATCAACCATACAATCATCTTCATCAAGTACAATCATGCCTCCAGAACCAACGATAGCACCTAATTGATTCAGGGATTCGTAGTCAACAGGAGTATCGAAGTATTTTTCGGGAATAACTCCTCCACTTGGCCCACCAGTTTGAACAGCTTTGATTTTCTTACCTGTGGGTGAACCACCACCAATTTCATATATTAATTCTCTAATAGTAATACCCATTGGAACCTCAACAAGCCCCGTATTTTTCACTTTTCCTGCGAGTGCAAATACTTTGGTACCTGGAGATTTTTCTGTTCCCCATTGTCTGAACCATTCTGGACCGTTGTTAATTATAGGAGGGACACAGGCAAGGGTTTCAACATTATTTATATTACTGGGTTTACCCCACAATCCTTTTTGCGCTGGATAAGGAGGTTTTACTCTTGGTTGACCACGTTGGCCTTCAATTGAATTAATGAGAGCTGTTTCCTCACCACATACAAATGCGCCAGCGCCTATCCTAATTTCAATATCGAAAGAAAAACCACTATCAAGAATATTTTCACCTAAAAAACCATATTCTCGGGCTTGTTTTAATGCTTCGGTTAACCTTTCTATCGCAATTGGATATTCTGCTCTAACATATACAAATCCTTTAGTTGCTCCGATAGCATAACCTGCTATAGTCATTGCTTCGATAATTGTGTGAGGATCTCCTTCCAATATAGATCTATCCATAAAAGCTCCGGGATCGCCTTCATCGGCATTACAAATCATATATTTTTCGTCGCCTGGTGATTTTCTAGCAAATTCCCATTTCAAACCTGTTGGGAATCCAGCTCCTCCTCTTCCTCTAAGGCCACTATCTTTGATTACTTTGATTACTTCTTCAGGAGTCATTTGTTTTAAAGCTTTATGTAAAGCAAAATATCCATCTCTTGCAATATATTCGTCAATATTAAGTGGGTCAATTACCCCCAAATTCCTTGTAGCAATTTTAACTTGTTTTGAAAAAAACGGAATTTCTTTCTGAGGTTGAGGCACAATTTTTCCTTTATCTCCCTGGTAAAGATATTCTTGGACAATCCTTCCTTTAAGAAGATGTTCTTCAACAATTGTTTCAGCAGCTTCAGGTGTTAATTTTTGATAGTAAACACCTTCTGGATAAATAACCATTATTGGGCCTAGACTACAAGCACCCATACAACCTGTTTCGATAATTTTAATTGCATCTTGCAAATTATATTCTTTTAATTTTCTTTCAAGAGCTTCTTTTACACTTTCTTCACCCGAAGAAATACAAGCTCCACCTGCACAAATTAAGATTGTATTTGTAGTTAGGGGCATTCTTTTCAAACCTCCTTATTCTTCTCCTTGTTTTACAATTAAATCTCCGACAAGTTCTCCAGCAATAATGTGTTGTTTTACAATCCTTTTTGCATTATCGGGAGTAACATGACCATAAACAACAGGTGTTTCACCTTCGATTTCGATTTTTACAGTTGGTTCAACTTCACACAGTCCCATACATCCAGATTGTACGACTGAAATGTCATCAACGTTAAATTCATTTAGTGCTTCAACAATGGCATTCAACGTTTCTTTAGCGCCTGCCGCTATTCCACAGGTTCCCATTGCAACAACAATTCTTCCTCTCTTTCCAGATTCCCTCATTTTAACGTTTTTTAAGGTTTCTTCTTTTATTTTCATAAGATCTTCTAAACTTTTTATTTTAGCCATTATTCCCCCTCCTTGTATTTTTTAATAATACTTGGAACCATATCTGGAGTTACTTTTCCATAAAAATCTTTTTCCCCAATAAGAACAACAGGAGCCATACTACATGCTCCAAGACATCTTACACCATGAACTGAGAAGAGTCCATCCTTAGAAACTTCACTTTCTTTTACATCAAGTTCACTTAAGAATCTATCTAAGATTCTATCTGCACCTTTTACATAACATGCAGTACCTAAACAAATTTTTATTTGGACTTTACCTTTTGGTTTTGTTGAAAAAAAGTTGTAAAAAGTAACAACACCATAGACTGTCGAGGTTGGAATATTTAGCTTTTCAGCTATATAATCTTGAACTTCCTTAGGAAGCCAGCCGAAAAGTTCTTGGGCCTTGTGTAAGACATTTATTAGTATTCCTTTTTTTTCTTTTATACTTTCAATATAATCATCAAGCTCCTTATAGAGCTCTGCGTGTTTTTCACAAGTTTCCAACACGGTCACCTCCCAGTTTGATCTCCACTACAAAATTTATTATATCACTAAAAGTAAAAAAATTCACATATCATATGTTATTTTTTAGAAAACAATTTTTGACATAATTAGTAATTATAGCTTTAAAATAGCTGAATTTACAAAAATTAAGGAATTTATCTTTGCGATTTTATTTCACAAAGAATTTTCGTAAGTGAATTTTTTGGAAAATAAATTTTTATTCAAAAAAAGTATTTAAAATTTTATTTTCTATAATCCTATTTTCATCAAAATCGTCTAGTTGTAAATACCACATCATAGTGTTTATAGCAGCTTTTAAAGGAATCATTCCAATGATTTCTGAATTTATTACAGGGACACCATACCTTTGAGCTTCACGCTTAATTGTTTCAAACACTCTGAAAATAGGGCTTTTTTTGTAGTTTGTTAAATTCATTGAGACTTGAACCATTCCTTTTTCTTTAAGTTCTACACCTATGGCTTTTACATATCTAAATCCCCCACTAATATGTCTGACAGCTCTAGCAATTTTGTTAGCAATTTCAATGTTTGTAGTTCCCAGATTAACGTTAAAAGCAATTAAATATTCTCTAGCGCCTACAGCTACAACTCCGGCTGTTGGATGAACTTCATTTGGGCCATAATCAGGGGCCCATTTGGGATCTTTAATTTTATCAAAAAAACCTTCAAATTCTCCTTTCCTTATATTTGCTAAATTTTCGCGTTCAGGGGAAGTAGCAGATTTTTCGTATAAATAAACGGGTATATTTAATTCACTTCCGATTCTCTTGCCAATCCTTTTTGACATTTCGATACATTCTTTCATCTCAGTATTCATTACGGGAATAAATGGAATAACGTCGACTGCTCCCATTCTTGGGTGTTCCCCTTTATGGTCTCGCAGATCAATTAATTCAACAGCTTTTTTAGTCATGTCGAAAACTGCGTGTTCAATATCTTCAGGCTCACCAACCAATGTAACTACTGATCTGTTATGATCGAAATCCATTGACCAGTCAAGTATTTTTACCTTTGAATATTTTTCAGCTTCAGATAAAATTTCTCTAACAATATTTTCTCTTCTACCTTCACTAAAATTAGGAACGCTTTCGACTAGTTTCATTTTATCCCTCCTATTTCTTTGACAATTTTTAAAATTTCATTTGAAATACCAGGATTTGAAAATATGAAGCTTCCTTTATCCAACAGATTCGGCTTTTTTCCTTTAAAATCGACAATTTCTCCACCTGATTCTTTCACAATTAAATACGCTGCAGCTATATCCCATGAATTTGCCTTTTTTGCAACAAAAAAGTCGAATTTTCCTGCTGCGACATAACTTGCTGAAATAGCAGCACTTCCCAAAATTCTAATTCTCCTTACTTTATCTTCCAATTTTGAAATGAACAATCCTGTGAAATCTTTGGAAAATCCTACACTTCCAACTGTTTCGTTTAAAGAATATTTGCTTGTAATTTTTAATTTTAAACCATTTAAGTAGGAACCTTGATTTTTGATTCCTACAAAAGTTTCATTATTAACTGGAGAATGAACTATCCCAAAAACGGGTTTATAATCTTCAAAATAGGCAATTGAAACTGCAAAAGAAGGCAATCCATGAATGAAGTTTATAGTACCATCAATAGGATCTATAATCCATAAATTTTTTCCTCTCTCATCCACGCCTTCTTCGGCTAAAATACCATCATTTGGAAAATAGTTTTTAATTTCACTTATAATGATATTCTGAACATTTTTATCATGTTGTGTAACAAGATCTGAAAAGCTTGACTTTTGTTCAACTTCACCACTGTCACCCCAATATTGTAAGAGATAGTAACCTACTTTTCTGGATATTTTAATTGCTAAATCAAGTTTATTCATTTTTTTCTCTCCTTTGGAAAAGAAATTCAAAGATTTTTCTTGCAAATGGTGCAGCTTTTTCAGAGCCACTACCAGCATTTTCAAACATGACAATGACTGCATATTTAGGATTATGTGCAGGTGCAAATCCTACAAACCAAGAATGAGGTAACTTTCCTTTTCCTACTTCAGCTGTGCCCGTTTTACCTGCAACTGTAACTTTGAAATCCTTGAAAACCTGATAAGCTGTTCCTCTATTTTGTATGTTTCCACCAACAGTTGTAACTTCTATTAATCCTTGCTTTACTGTATCCCAAATTTCCTTTTTGAATTTGACATTGTTAAAAATCTCAATTTTATCTTTTTTAAGAAGATGAGGGACTGGAACTTTTCCGTCATTAGCAATTGTTACGTAAAAATTTAGTAGTTCTAAAGGAGTTAAAAGTATATAACCTTGACCAATTCCTGTAATTATCGTGTCCCCGGGATACCAAGGCTCATTAAATTTAGTTTCTTTCCAGTGTTTATCCGGAAATAATCCTTCAGTTTCTGGAATATCAATACCTGTTTTTTTGTCGATTTTAAATAAAGTTGCTACACTTTTTATTTTATCAATACCAAGTTTTAAAGCAAGATTATAGAAGTATACATTACAAGAAACGCGCAGAGCTTTTATAAGATCGGTTTTACCATGCCCAGATAAAAGCCAATCGTTGTAAGTTGCGAGGATTTTTCCTGAACTGCTTGTATATGTAAATTGACCATTACAATTTATAGTTGTGGTGGTACTTTCATTATTCAGTAAGCCGGATATTGCGATTAAAGGTTTAATAGCTGAACCTGGGGAATAAAGTCCCATAGTTGCCCTATTAAGTAGGGGATTTTCAGGGTTATTAATTATTTTCCTCCATTCATATGTGTCAATTAAATTTATTGGTTTTTCAATGTCTGGATAAGAAACTAAAGCTAAAATTTCCCCTGTTTTTACATCTTCAACTATTACGGCACCTGGATTATCAATTTTCTTAATTTCTTCAGAAATGTATTTTTGTAATGGATAATCAATAGTTAGATTTATATCATTCCCGTTTTCGGGAGGAACCTTTAAAATCTTTTGTCTTATTTTCCCTGAGGGAGAAATAAGGATCAATTCACTACCTAATTTTCCTCTTAAAAGTTGATCGTAAGTTTTTTCAATACCATAACTTCCAACATTATTTGAATTTACATAACCTACTATATGGAAAACATATGGAACATAATTTCTGATTTCTTTAAACTGAATGTCGTATCCAAGTTTTTCTATTTCACGTAACTGTACTTTTGAAATTTCAACTTTTCCTGAACTAATAAGTGTGTTTAGTTGATTTGAATCTAGATATCTTTCTAATTCAGAAATATCGAAGTTCCTATTATAAGTTATGTAAGGGACTTTTATACTCCAGGCGAGTTTTAAACCATTTCTATCATAAATAGTACCTCTTGTTCCTTGAACAAGTCTCGTTTTTTGCATAAGTGAGTCGATAAAAGCTCTGTAATTTGAGTATTCTAATACTTGCATTTTAAAAAGAAACAAAAATAAAATAGCAAACATTAACGCAAATATGGTTACAGTGATTTTATACCTCATATTTCTCCCTTAGAAATAAAGTTTTTTGTAACCTTTTTAGAGTTTTATCTTTTCCAAGTATATGAATTGATTCAAATAATCCTGGAGTTACGAGTTTTCCAAGAACAGCTCCTCGAATGGTTTGGAATACCTTTTTTGTTCCAATATTTAAATCTGAAGCTATTGAACGAAGAATTTTTTCGATATTTTGAATCGAAAAATTATTTGCTTTAGAAAAATTGTCGATAGCAAGTTTTAATATTTTTTCAGCTCCGGGTTTTAAAAGGAATTTTTTAATGTATTCTTCTTCATATTCGTAATTATCCCAAAAAAATGGTTGAGAAAACTCAAGAAGTTGTTTTAAAGTATTAACTTTTTCCCGACAAATTTGAATAACATTTTCAAAATAATCCGAATTTAGTTGTGGGAGTAAAATATTGTTTATATTTAAAAAATTTTTAAATTCTTCTGAGAGTTTTTTTATTGGTTTTTTTCTTAAATGTTGTCCATTAATCCAAGTTAACTTCTTGTAATCGAAAATTACTGATTTATTGGTTATTTTTGAAGGATCGAAATCGTTGATTTTCTCAAAGACATTAAAAACTTCTTCGTCTACTGACCAACCAAGTATAGCTAAATAATTTAATAGTGCCTCACTTAAATAACCATTTTCTTTAAAATAATTTATTGAAGTCCCTCCATGTCTTTTGCTTAAAGGAGTTCTATCATTTCCCAATATTAAAGGAATATGCATAAAAACAGGAAGTTCCCAGTTAAAAGAATTATAAATCATTATTTGTTTCGGTGTATTTGATAGATGATCTTCTCCTCTGAAAACATGTGTTATATTCATAAGATGATCGTCAATTACAACAGCAAAATTGTATGTAGGAAATCCATTTGATTTTATTATAATAAAATCGTCAAAGTATTGATTATCAAATTCCATTCTTCCTTTCAACAAATCACGGAAAGAGGTTTTACCTTTTTTTTGAACTAAAAATTTAATTACTATTGAATACTCTTTTTTTAAGTATTCTTTAGGAAACACATAGCTTTTCTCAATTTCATTGTTATTTGCATCATATACAGCATAATATGCTTTTTTTTCTGAAATTAATTTTTCTGCATATTCTTTATAAATCGCTAGTCGTTCACTCTGTCTATATGGTCCGTATTCTCCTCCAATATCTGGACCTTCATCCCAATCTAGACCGAGCCATTTTAATGAATCTAAAATCATTTTTTCAAAAATTTTACTTGATCTTTGTGTATCAGTATCTTCAATACGAATAATAAACTTTCCATTGTTCTTTTTTGCGTAAAGCCAATTAAATAGTGCAGTTCTAGCACCACCAACATGAAGATACCCTGTAGGACTTGGTGCAAATCTTAACCTTATCAATTCAATCAGCCTCCTGAATTCTCATGTTATTATAGCCGTAATAAGAGACTTTGGAACAATTTCAAAAATGGAATCCTTTGGGATTTGTCCAAAATATTTTGTTTTGTCTGCAATCACGAAAAAAGGTTTATTGTAGTATGTCGCAGTAATTGCAAGGAGTTTTGTGCCTATTTTGTTTACAATATCACCGTTTTCTAATATTCCATCAGCGCTGGAGATAGCGTAATCAGATATTTGAACAAATTTGTGAATTTCCATATCATTAATAAGTTTAATATTGTGATGTAAGTTTGATAACTTTTCAAATAAGGTAAAACCTTCCCCACCTGGTCTTGATTCAGGAATGTAAATGTTCAACTTATGATTTATTTTTTTAAAAAATTCAAATAAAGTTTGACTATTGCTTATAGTAACTACTGAAGCTTCAAAATTGAAAAATTTTGTGGCATTTTCCAAAGTCTCATTTAACGAATTGTTCAACTCTTTCTTTATTTGAGCAATTGAAAGATTTTCATTTAATTTCTTTTCTATCCATCTTATTACGCTCATATCGGGTTTTAGAAATATGAAATCTTTTATAAGAATTTTTGTAGTATCGTAATCTATAGATTCAAATTTATCTAATATCCAGTTGGCCACTTCTATAGAACCTTCTTTAACTAAATTAACAAAATCATTGATTATTTTTAATCGTTCCACACTTTTTCTTCCTTTCTTTTAAAGCTAATTTAGAGGCTTCTTGCAATGAAAATTCTTCGAACTTAAGATTCCCATCCCAAATATTTCTTTTAATATCTAAATTTTTATTTCCATAGGCATAAAACCAACTTTCATATTTTTTTGGAAAATACACATTTTTTATTTTTAGTCTTTGTATAATTTTTTTGATGGCTTTTGCTTTTGCAATATCACCAAAACTTGGATGGTAAGGTCCTGCTATTATTTGCTTTTTTTGCTCTTCAGGAACAAAATAACCTAAACGAATAATTTTCACGTTATATGCAAATGAAATGAGAATCTGTTCGGAACAAATATCTAAAGCCTCATTAATATCAAGTGGTACATATGTCCCGGAATAGTATTCGTTTTCGAGTAGAGTATTTTTGAAAACTATAGTAGGATGAATTCTAAATAATTTTACGTTTAATTCGATTAATTCCTTAAAAGAGTTTAAATCTTTCGAAAAAGAATCTTTTGGTAACCCAACCATCAAATGAGCAGAAACAATGAAGTTGTTTTCTAATAGCTTTTTTATAGCATTAACATTATCTTCTACACTGTGTCCTCGACCTGAAGCTTTTAAGACATCATTATACATACTTTGAATTCCTAATTCAACAATTTTTACATTATATTGTTTAAGGATTTTCAAATTTTCATCATTGATTTCATCAGGTCTTGTAGAAATTCTAATAGGGGTATTTGGAAAAAAACTTTGTACAAGTTTCAAATATGTTAGTTGGGTTTCAAGTTTTAACCCTGTAAAGGTCCCCCCATAAAAAGCTATTTCTTTCGGCGATTGATTGTTAAAACGATTAAAATAATCTTTCAAATAGTTAAGAGAAGGCATTTTTTCTCCAGTCATTGAATATTGATTACAGAATTTACATCTATATTTGCAACCTGCGTTTGGTAAAAATATTGTTAAAATCACGAGAGAATATCCTTCACCACCTTGCTTACAACCGAACCTTCGGCTTTTCCTTTTAATTTCGCCATTGCTTCTTTCATTACTTTACCAAAATCTTTTTGAGTTGCGTTGAGTTCCTTTATGATTTCTTTAACTATATTCTTAATTTCGTCTTCAGAAAGCATTTTTGGCGCATATTTTTTTAGAATTTCAAGTTCTTTTTCTTCCTCAGCTGCTAAATCTTCTCTTCCAGCAGCTTTGTATGCTTGAATTGATTCTTGGCGTTTTTTAATCTCTTTGAGTACTAATCTTCCAATTTCTTCGTCAGTAGCACTGTTCATTTTTTCAACTTCAAAATTTTTTATTGCCGAATTTAAAAGTCTCAAAGTCCTTATCTTTATTTCATTTCGTTCTTTCATAGCGTTTTTTAAATCTTTCATAATTGTTTCTTTAAGCATATAAATTTACCTCCTTTTCAAAATTTTTAAACAAATTACTCGCAGCCTCGAAGTTACTTTCTTTGTTATATCCGCCCTCTTGAATAAATAGAGTTGGAATTTTTAAATTTTTTATTTCATAACCAATTTGAAAAAAATCTCTGCTTTCAAGTTTAAAATCTCCAATAGGATCGTCAATATGAGTGTCATAGCCAAGTGAAACTACTAGAATAGCGGGGGAGATTTTTGTAATAATGTCTAAAGCTTTTTCGAATGCAATGCTATATTCATTCCAAGAACTTTTGCCACTTAATGGGAAATTAAAATTAGTTCCTTTTCCCTTCCCTTCTCCTATCTCATCTTTATATCCGCTAATCCAAGGGAAGTAATGTTCTGGTGTTCCATGTATTGAAATATAAACTATTTCAGGGTTTTCGTAAAAAATACTTTGAGTACCATTTCCATGATGAAAATCAATATCAAGGATACAAATTTTCTCCTTTATTTGTGAATAAAGAAAGGTTGAAGCGATTGCTGCATTATTGAAAAAACAATATCCTCCTGCAAAATCAGTTGTCGCATGATGCCCAGGAGGTCTAGTAATTACGTATACATTTTCCTTAGTTTTTACAATTTCTTCTGCCCCTGTTAAAGTAGCATTTACAGCACTTAGAGCTGCATTATATGTTTGAAAAGTTACAGGTGTTCCTGAATCGAAAATTCTATCTTTTAAAAAAACTTCTGGTAAATATTCATTATCTTTAGATTTTTCTGAAAGTTCTTTTATATGTTGAACGTACCATTTAGGATGTACATGAAATAAAAGATTCAATGGATAATTTTTTACTTCGAGTCGTTCATGAAAAGTTTCGAAATATTTTAGTACTTTCTTTAATCTTTCTGGAGTTTCTGGATTTTTTACAATTTTTCCCTTGTCAATTTCCAAAGTAGGAATATAATCTTCATTTAATTGTGAGACAAATTTCATTTCCTTTCCTCCAGAGATTTTATTTTATTAATACGCCTTTCGTGTCGTCCACCTTCAAATGATGAATTTAAGAAGGCATCTAATATCCAAGTTGCAAGTTCATAGCCTACCAGTCTACCTGGTAAAACTAAGACATTTGCATTGTTATGTTTTCGTGAAAGCGCTGCCATTTCAGGTATTAAACAAAGTGCGGCTCGAATTCCTTTCATTTTATTTGCAGCTATTGACATACCAATTCCTGTACCACAGATTAGAATACCGAAGTCTACTTTGTTTTCCTGAATAAGTTTTCCAAGTTTTTCGGCATAATCGGGATAATCAACACTTACGGGTGTGTTAGTACCTACATCGAGAACTTCAATGTTTTTTGAGATTAAATATTTTTTCAATTGTTCTTTGAGTTCGTAACCTGCATGATCCGAGCCAATAGCAAATTTCATTGTAACACCTCCAAATTAAGGTTCAATCAAAAATTCTTATGACTCCTATAATTTTTCCTATTACTCGTACTTCATTAGCAGAACAGATAATTGGTTCCATATTACTATTTTCAGGTTTTAATACTACTTTATTGTCTTTTAAATAAAACCTTTTTAAAGTAATTTTATCTTTATATACCACAGCAGCTATTTGTCCATTTGAAACTTTGTATTGTCTTCTTAGGATTACAAAATCTCCATCAAGTATGTGAGCATCGATCATGCTATCCCCTTCTACTTTTAATGCAAAGTAATCACCAAATCCTTTAAGCATTCTTACTGGGATTTCTATTTCTTCATCAATTATTTCAAACATTTCTATCCCTTGACCTGCAGATATTTTTCCTTTTACTGGGACGCTAATACTTTCCGGTCTCTTTACCAATGAGATCGAACGAGATTTATTAGAATTTTTCTTAATATATCCTTTTTTTTCTAGCGCAATAACGTGTATATGTGCACCTCTTGGTGTAAGTTTAAAATGTTTTGCAATATCTCTTATGGAAGGTGAGTATCCATTTTGTTGAATAAATGATGTGATAAAATCTAAAACTCTTTGTTGTTTTCTAGTGAGTTTTTGATTCATACATCAAACACCACCTTTGTGTAAAAATATGTATTTGTTTTTTCGATATTTAGGTTGTAATAAGTTAATGCCTTAAATTTTTCTCCTTCTAATCCTTTATACGAACAAAACTCGGAAATATAGACATCTGAATGTTTTCTTATATCAATGGGAAAAAATCCAAGATCTATAGCTGCAATCCAATCATTTACAACATCAAAGAGTCCATCTTCGTTCTCAGCAATTTTATATTTTTGAGTGTGTTTGATAGAACAATTGATATTTTTCGGTTTATAATTTTCTTTAATTATGTTTAATATTTCTTTCAGTATTCCTTCAAAGCTTTCTGATTTGATTTCATAAGCTACATCTGCTGTGTGATCAATTTCTTTGTACATTATTCATCACCCTTTATTACCGCAAAATCAGCTATTTCATCTCCCTCAGATAAGTTAACAAGTTTAACTCCCTTTGTGACTCTTCCCAAAATGCTAATTCCAGATACGTTTATTTTTAAAGTCATGCCGTGTTTAGTAAATATCATCATATCTTCATTACCGTTTACATATGATACACCAACAATTGTCCCTGCTTTGCCAATATCTGATATATTTTTAATTCCACTTCCTGCTCTTTTTTGAATTCTATATTGAGATACTTCTGTTCTTTTACCAAAACCAAGATTTGTTACCGTTAAAATATACTTATCGTTTCCGGTAAGCAGGGATGAACTTACTACATAATCATTTTTATGAAGTTTTATACCAGTGACCCCCATGGCTGTTCTTCCCATTGTTCTTACTTCTTTGATTGGAAATCTAATACTCATACCATTTTTGGTAGCTATGAATATTGTTTGTTGTTCGTTTTCAATTTTTAATACTGATACCAGTGAATCATTTTTATCAAAAGTTATTGCACGCATTCCCCTTGAATTTATATTTTTAAATTCTGAAAGTTTTGTTCTTTTCACTTTACCAAATTTCGTTACAAAAAATAATTCACCTTCGAAATTATCGACAGAAAGCATAGTTAAGATTTTTTCTTTTTCATCAATATTTATATATCTTGCAATTTGTTTTCCTTTACTTGTTCTAGAATTTTTTTCAATTTCATAGTTGTTAAGTATGTATACTTTTCCTAAAGAGGTAAAAAAGAGAGTTTTTCCATGAAGATGGGTATAAATTACTTCCATTATTACGTCATCGTTCATTAGAGAACCACCTGTTACTCCTTTTCCTCCTCTTTTTTGAGTTCTAAATTCACTTAAATCCATCATCTTAAGATATCCTTTTTTGGTAAGACTTATAACAACTTCTTTATCAGGTATTAATTCTAATTGATTAAACTCCGTAGTTGCCTCTTCTTTAGAAAGAATGACAGTTTTTCTATCATCTCCAAACTTATTCTTTATTTCTGTCAATTCTTCGATAATTTTTTCATATACTTTTTGATCGTATTCTATGAGTTCTTTTTCTATTTTCATTTTTTGAATCATATCTTCATATTCTTTTATTAGATTAGACAATTCTAGCTTTGTTAATTTTCCTAATCTTAAATCTACGATTGCTTTTGCTTGTTCTTTAGTAAATTGAAACATTTCGATTAGTTCTTTGATAGCACTATTTTGATCTTCACTACTTCTAATTACTGATATAATTGTATCTATTGATCTGGAAGCTTTTATTAGTCCCTCTAAAATATGAGCCCTTTTTGAATATTGCTTATAATAAAATTGTGCTCTTCTTCTTACGACTTCAAATCTGTGTTGTATAAATGCCCACATTAACTCTTTCAAGCTCATTAAAGTAGGTCTTTTATCTTTGTCAATAACTAAAAGTTGAGCATGAAACGATGTTTGTAATTGAGTGTGTTTGTATAAGTTGTTAATTATTATTTCTTCGTTTGTATCTGAAGGAATTTCAATTACGATTCTTAATCCTTCTTTATCTGATTCGTCACGAATATCTTTTATGGGAAGGTTGGACCTTTCCGCATATTCAACAATTTTTTTAATAAGATCTGCTTTGCTGACAGAATAAGGAATTTCTGTTATAACTATACTTTTCTTTCTTTTCTTTTCTTCTACATTTACTTTTCCTCTTACAATAAAACTACCTTTTCCAGTGGCATACATTTCTCGTATACCTGATTTTCCAATTATCTCTCCTCCTGTTGGAAAATCAGGACCTGGAATGTATGTTATTAATTCTTCAATAGAAATGTCTGGATTTTTAATTAAAGCAATTAAACCGTCTACAAGTTCCTTTATATTGTGAGGTGGGATGTTGGTTGTCATTCCAACTGCTATACCTGAAGAACCGTTTGCAAGTAAATTTGGGAATTTAGCGGGTAAAACTTCTGGTTCTTTCAAACTTCCATCAAAATTGTCCATCATATTTACAGTGTCTTTATCTATATCTTCGAGTAGTTCTTCTGCAATACGATGAAGTCGTGCTTCAGTATACCTCATAGCTGCAGGTGGATCTCTATCAATAGAACCGAAGTTTCCCTGTCCTTCAACAAGCTTGTACCTCATGGACCAATCTTGAGCCATTCTAACCAAAGTATCATATATTGCTGCATCACCATGTGGGTGGTATTTACCCATTACTTCTCCGACAATACGTGCAGATTTTTTAAAAGGTTTATTATGATTAACTCCAAGTTCATACATACTGTATAAAATTCTTCTTTGGACAGGTTTGAGACCGTCTCTAACATCGGGAATTGCCCTTCCAATAATAACGCTCATTGAGTAACTGAGATATGATTCTTTTAACTCTTCTTCTAAAGATCTGTAAATTTCCATCTATTTCCCTCCAAATTATGAAATCTTTGATCCAGGATTGATATTTGTTTCGACAGTTAAAAGAGTCAATTTATCTTCATGTTTTGCTGCAAGAAGCATTCCTTGAGACTCTATTCCCATCAATTTTGCAGGTTTTAGATTTGCAACTACAATAATTTTTTTACCGACTAATTCATCTGGATTATAATGTTTTGCTATTCCAGCGATAATTTGTCTTTTGCCTAATTCACCTAAATCTATGATTAATTTAATTAATTTTTCTGATTTTGGGACTTTTTCTGCTTCTAAAATTTCTGCAACCCTTAAATCTATTTTTTTGAAAGTATCAAATGTAATATACATTACTCCTTCTTTTTCTTCCTCTTTGTTTTCCTTCTTTATAGCTATTTTTTCAAATTTATTTAAATTGATTTTAGTGAATAATGGTTTTCCATGTATGATTTTTTGTCCAGGTTTCAAAGCATTCCATTCACTTTCGAAAATTTTTATTGGGTTGTTTTCTTGTGAAAGTCTTTTATACACTTCTTTTGATGAATCAGGCATGAAGGGGAGCAATAAAGTTGCTATTCTTAAAATTGCTTCGAGTGTGTTGTATAAAACAGTTGCTAATCTTTCAGTTTTTCCTTCTTTTGCTAAAATCCAAGGTTTATTTTCGTCAAAATATTTGTTAACTTCACCAATATATTGCCAAATTATTTCTAGTGCGTTTGTAAGTTTATAGGCATCCATATATTCATAATACTTCTTCAATAGCTTACTAAAATTTTTAATTAATTCTAGATCACTTTCCTCAAATTTTCCGGGTTCAGGAATAATACTGTTGAAATTTTTTTTGACCATTGCCAAAGTTCTATGCAGTAAATTTCCATAGTCATTTGCAAGATCCGAGTTTAACCTTTGAACCAAGTTTTCTTCTGAAAAATCACCGTCTTTTCCAAACACAATATCACGAGTTAGATAATATCTTATTACGTCGTTACCGTATTTTTTTACAAATTCCCTGGGATCAATGGCATTACCAAGAGATTTACTAATTTTTTGTCCGTTAACGGTTAACCAACCATGAGCAAATATTTTTTTGGGAAGTGGTAATCCAACTGACATTAACATAGCAGGCCAGATTAAACTATGGAATCTATTTATCTCTTTACCTATTAAATGAACATCTGCAGGCCACCATTTATTAAAGTTTTCTTCATCTCTTCCATATCCAATTGCTGAAACATAATTTATTAAAGCATCAACCCAAACATATATAACATGTTTTGGATCATTTGGCATGGTAATTCCCCAATTAAAGGTCGTTCTTGTTATAGAAAGATCTTTTAATCCGCTTTCTAAGATCTTGAGCATTTCATTTTTTCTAAATTCTGGTTCGACAAAATCTGGATTTTCTTTAAAATGTTTTAACAGTGGTTCAGTATATTTCGAAAGTTTAAAGAAGTAGTTTTCTTCTTCAACAAAATTTAAAGGTCTTTTACAAGAGGGACAGAGAGGATCTCCAGAATCGCTTTTTAGTATTTCTTCTTCATTCCAGTATGTTTCACAGGGGACGCAATACCATCCTTTATAAGTACCTTTATAAATATCGCCATTTTCAAGCATTTTTTTCACAAAAAATTGAACAGTATTCATATGTTCAGGATCAGTTGTTCTTATAAAATAATCATTTGTGATATTTAAGTCTTTCCAGAGTTTTTTAAATTTTTCTGAGAGTTCATCACAGAGTTTTTGAGGTTCTATCCCTTTTTCTTTAGCAGCTTGTAAAATTTTCTGGCCATGTTCATCTGTTCCAGTTAAATAAAATACTTCATATCCTATTAGTCTTTTGTACCTAGCAATAATATCGCCAATAATGGTAGTATAAGCGCTTCCTATGTGAGGGTCTGAATTGACATAATAAATAGGGGTAGTGATGTAAAATTTTTTCACCGCATCACCTCCAGATATTTTTTAACTTCTTTAAAATTATACCATATAATTGCATTTGTTAATTTAAAAGTTACAAATGTATAGTTATAAAATGGATAAAATAAATAGAAATAATAGAAAATCATAGATTATTTATGATTTCCAGTTTTTATTTGTGAATATGTAGTTCTTTTTCTATTTTATATTATTTGACTTATTTGAACGTTTACGTTAACGTTTATACTAGGATTTAAAAATTGAAATAATAATTAAAATTTAAGAATTTATGTGAGGTGGTCTTGATTGCTGAATGTTAGTGGAGTATTTAATGATGGTATTTTAGAGGAGAAATTTAATAATTTCTCTTTAAGATGGCAGGTTGAGAAAATACGTTTTGGATGGAAAATAAAGAGTTATGTTAAAGGTGAACCTAAAGAATTTGAGCTTTTGAGATTAAATTTAAAAAAAGATATAGTTATGAAAGGCGATTTAGTTAGTTTTAAGAGAAATGGTTTTATTATAATTGACAACATACTTTATGGTTTTTTAACAACTTTAAATGGAAATCTTAAGATATTAGTCGAAGACGATTCTCTAATTTTTAAAGTAAACTATGCTCATAAAGAGTTTGATGATTACGTTCCAGTAGGATCATTTGTTATTTTGAAAATTGCGAATAAAATTGATTTGTATAAAAAGTATGTTGAGTTAGTAATGGAAGAAAATAATATACATTTAAAAAAGATAAAACCAATAATTTTGAAAGGTATAGATTTTTTAAGTATGAGCAAATTATTGCATTATTTGAAAAAGAAAGGTTTTAATATATTTTTTGTATATGATGAATATTCAAAATATGATCTTGAAGAAATTTATAAAGAAGATTTAATAAAGACTTCTAAAATGAAAAGGTTACGAGAAGAAGAAATAAATCCTGGGATAAAAATTTCATTTGATTCCAAAAATGTTAGTAAAGCCGCATTAAAAAAATTATTTACATATTTTTCGAAAAAAGGTGTAAAATTAGTTGATATTGGTGAAGAGAGGAATATTAAAGTATTTAAGCTATTAAAGGAAATAAAAAAAGATTTCAAGGATTTAATTTTACTTTCTGAAAATTCTCCATTTCTTCATTCGGTTGGTGTTGTAGATATAGTTGAAAAAAGATTTGATGAAAATTATTTGTTTAGTTTTTTAGAACACAAGAAAATTTGGTATGTAGCTGATAATTACCTTATTGATGATACTTTTTCAAAAAACACTTTATATGGAGTCTTGAATAAAACCTTGATTCTTAACTATAATGAAAAAATTTGCGAAACAAAATTAATCAAAGATTTAGAAAATGTATTGTTAGAACAGGAATATTTCAAGATTGTATCGGTGGGAGAAGATAAATTTGAAATTCGAAGTTATAGTGAAACTAGGGGATTAATAAACTTACAAATTGATCAAAGTATGAAAAGTGAGAAATTTATCAAAGAAGAAAAGACAAATCTAAGAAAAAAAATTGAAATAAGAAGAGATGGAAGGAAATTTTATTTTTTTGGAGGCGATGATATATGATGGAACTTAGATATAATCCTTTAACTGATGAATGGATAATCGTTTCTGCTGCAACACAAAGAAGGCCAGTTCAACCTTCGAAGACGGAGTGTCCTCTTTGTCCGGGAGGATTAGAATTACCGGAAGAATATGATTTAGTAGCTTTTGAAAATAGATTTCCATCATTGAAAATGCCTCCTCCTGAGATTGACTGGTATGAGAAAGGACCTTTTAGGAAAAATAAATCGTTTGGCATCTGTGAGGTTATTGTTTACACTTCCGAACATAATTCTGCATTACCAAAAATGTCATTGAGTCAAGTTGAGAAGCTAGTTGAAGTGTGGGTGGATAGGACTTTATACTTGTCCAAAATTAAACAAATACGTTATATCTATATATTTGAGAACCGTGGGAAAGAAGTAGGGGCTTCTCTCTCTCATCCGCATGGTCAACTATATGCATTTCCATTTATTCCAAAAAGGATTGAGGTAAAAATCGAAGCTATGTCGAAATGGTACGAAGAGAAAAACGAATGTCCTATTTGTTCAATAATGAAATATGAAAGTGAAGAAAGGAAAGTATATGAAACTGAGAGTTTTATAGCTATTGTACCATTTTATGCGAGATTTCCATATGAAGTCCACATTTATCCTAAAAAGCATTATTCGACTATCCTTGATTTTTCCAATCGTGAAAAGAAAGAATTTTCTGAAATTTTGAAAGTAGTAACTATGAAATATGATAAGTTGTTTGAACAAGATTTTCCATATATGATGATGTTTTTTCAAGCACCTTTTAACACGGAAGATGTTTCACCTTTTTTTCATTTTCATGTTGAATTTAACCCACCAAAAAGGGATAAGAATAAGTTAAAATGGATGGCAAGTGTCGAAACTGGAACTTGGACATTTATTAACCCAGTGCTTCCAGAAGAAGCTGCGAAAAAATTGCGAGATACGGAGGTAACATTATGAGAGTGAGAGCCCCAGGTAGGATTAACATAATAGGAGAACATACAGATTATAACGATGGGTACGTTTTACCATTCGCCATCGATAGATATGTGAATTTAACAATTGAAACTTCAAATAATTTTGTTTTTTATTCAAAAAATCTAGATAGCAAAGTTATATTAGATGAAATAGTTAAAACTGGTAAATGGGCTGATTATGTTATAGGTGTAATTAGTACATTAACAAAAAGAGGTTATAAAATTCCTCCAATTAAAATTGAAGTTGAATCTAGTATTCCAATAGGCTCAGGCCTTTCGAGTTCAGCAGCTTTGGAAGTAGCAACTACTTTTGCAATATCAGAATTTTTTGATTTAAATTTATCAAAATTGGAAATTGTGAATATTGCAAGGGAAGCTGAAACAAATTTTGTGGGAGTAAAATGTGGGATTATGGATCAATTTGCTTCAGTATTTTCTAAAAAGAATTATGCAATTTTTCTTGATACAATGACTTTAGATTATAGGTATATTCCTATAAATTTAAAAGATTATGAATTTTATTTAATTGATTCTAATGTAAAACACGAATTAGCAACTTCTAAATATAACGAAAGAAGACAAGAATGTGAAGAAATTTTGAGAAAATTAAACAAAAGAAGTTTTAGGGAAGTAACAAATAATGATCTATTTTTATTAGATGGTGTTTTGAAAAAAAGAGCACAACATGTTTTAGAGGAAAATGAAAGAGTATTAAAGATAATAGAAGCATTTCAAACTAAAGATTTATTTAAAGTTGGTCAACTATTATTTGAATCACATGAAAGTTTAAAAAGTTTATACGAAGTTTCATGTAATGAAACGGATTTCATAGTAGATTTTTTAAAAAATAAAGAAAACATACTTGGAGCAAGAATGGTTGGTGGAGGTTTTGGTGGAGGGGTAATGGTTTTAGTTAGGAAAGATTCCTTTGAAAAAATTGGTAAGGAACTTTTTGAGAAATATTTTAATAGATTTGGTAGGAAACTAGATTTTTACAAATTACATAGTTCGAATGGTGTGGAATTAGTCTAAAAAGTAATGTGTGTTTTGTTAAGCGGAGGTTAAATTCCTCCGCTTTTATTTTACTATCCGACTGTCAATTTTAAATTTAGTATTATAATATTAACTATTGCATTCAAAAGTTAAAATATGGTAAAATATTGTTACCAAAATCGAGAGGAGGGAATTATATGAAAAAATTGCTGGTTATTTTGGGTCTGCTGCTTATTGTTCTTTCTTTCGCCGCAAAGGACGTTATTGTCATCGGAACTACTGATAAGATTAGGACATTGGACCCAGCGAATTGTTATGATTATTTTTCAAGTAACATTCTTCAAAATGTTCTTGCAGGGCCAGTAGATTATGAAATAGGAACGGCAAATATTAAACCGTGGCTTTTCGAAAGTTGGGATGTTTCCGAGGATGGGTTAGTTTATACTTTCCACATTAGAAAAGATGCATTTTTCGAGGATGGAACGCAAATTGATGCAAATGTTTTTAAATTTTCTTTTGATAGGGTTATGAAGTTAAATGGTGATCCTGCATTTTTGTTAACAGATGTTGTTAAAAAAACAGAGGTGGTTGACAAATTTACATTTAGAGTTACCCTAAAAAGCAAATTCTCAGCTTTTGTTTCGGTTCTCGGATATACTGTTGCATTTCCTGTAAATCCGAAAGTTTATCCTAAAGATGCGTTTTATGAATTCGAGCCATCAGCGTCTGGTCCATATAAGATTACTGAGTGGATTAGAGATGTGAGAATAGTGTTGGAAGAAAATCCAAAATATTTTGGTCCAAAACCGAAAACACCAAAAATTATTATCCAATTTTATGAAAATGCTCAACAGTTAAGACTTGCCCTCGAAACTGGTGAAATTGATGTTGCATATAGACATTTAGATCCAAGGGATGTATTAGACTTGCAAAATGTTCCCGGTATAAAAGTTTATTTAGGTGCTAGTCCACAAATAAGGTATTTGGTTGTTAATGTGAAACAAAAACCATTCGATAATCCATTAGTTAGACAGGCTATTGCTTTGGCAGTTGACAGAGAAACAATTGTTAATGACATATTTGTAGGTCTTGCAAAGCCATTATATTCAATGATACCTGCTGGAATGTGGAGCCATGAAGAGGTGTTCCCCAAGAGAGATTTATCTGCAGCAAAGGAAATATTAAAAGTAGCCGGATACAGTGAAAAGAACCCACTTGAAATTGATCTATGGTATACTCCTTCACATTATGGGACAACTGAAGCTGATGTTGCTCAAGTTTTAAAGGAATCGCTGGAACAAACTGGAATGATTAAAGTAAATATTAAATATGCCGAATGGTCAACCTATGTTGAATATTTCTTAAACGGTACGATGGGATTATTCTTATTAGGGTGGTACCCAGATTATCTAGATCCTGACGATTATTTATGGCCATTCTTGAGTGTTAATGGTGCAAAATCGCTAGGTAGTTTCTACGAAAATAAAAATGTTGAAGATCTTATGATTGCTGCAAGAGCTGCAACTGATCAAATTTCACGTGAAATGATATATAAACTTGTTCAAAATTTCCACGCCGCAGAAATTCCATATATTCCTTTATGGCAAGGATCAGCTGATTGTGTGGCTCACGACGATATTACAGGAATTGTTTTGGAACCAACACAAATTTTCAGATATTATATTCTTGAGAGAAAGTAATTTTTCTTGAATTTAAACCCGCCCCTTGCGGGCGGTTTTTTTAAAGGAGGAGATAATGTGTCCCTGAAAAGCTATATAATAACCAGAATAATTTTGGCACTTCCTATGATCCTTATACTTTTGATAATGATATTTTTCATTTTGAGAATAATACCCGGTGATCCTGTATTAGCGATTTTAGGTGGTAAAGCTCCTATAGAAGTAATTGAAGCCAAACGGCATGAATTGGGGTTGGATAAACCAATAATTATACAATTTTTTGATTATTTAGCTGATGTGGCTAAAGGAGATCTGGGAGTTTCTACTCTGACCAATAGGCCAGTATGGAGTGAATTAAAAGATAGATTTCCAGCAACTCTTGAATTAACTATTTTTTCGTTTATTATAGCTCTTTTGATAGGAGTTTTCTGGGGGTCTGAAGCAGCATGGAGAAAAGACAAACCTATTGATATATCGGCAAGGGTATATTCAATATTCATTTATGCAGTTCCTGTGTTTTGGCTTGGACTCATGTTGCAATTGTTATTTGGGATTTATTTGAGATGGTTGCCTGTTGGTGGAAGACTTTCTCCGAGGGTAAGTGTAGATATAAAAACTGGGCTTTTATTATTAGATAGTTTAATAACGTGGAATTGGGAAGCATTTTGGGATGTTTTAAAACATCTATTATTACCTGGATTTACGTTGGGTCTTGTTATTTCAAGTATTTTTTTAAGAATGGTGCGTAATAATACTGTTTTAATGCTTTCAAAAGATTTTGTGAAAGCTGCAAAAGCTCGTGGATTGAAACCAAGAGTGATTTTATATGGACATGCTGTTAGAAATGCTTTTGTGCCAATTTTTACAATAATGGGAATGCAGTTTGCTCTTTTACTTGCTGGTGCAGTTTTGACCGAAACAACTTTTTCTTGGCCAGGTATAGGGAGCTATCTTGTTTTAAAAATAAAATATAGAGATTTTCCAGCCATTCAGGGTACGATAATTTTCTTTGCTATGTTTGTTGTAGTAATAAGTATTTTAATTGATATAGTTAATGCATTAGTTGATCCTAGAGTTAGGTATTAAGGGGTGATGTTGTGAGGAAAAAATTTGTAAGCGAAAGACTTGGAGAATTTATTAGCGATTTATTTGGTACTGGTACGGGTTGGCTAACTTTTGTTGGAGCAATGATTTTGATTTTTTACATTAGTTTAGCGATTTTTTCTCCGCAATTAGCACCTTATAATCCTACTGAAAGAGTAGGAAGGTCTTTAACAGCACCTAATAAAGAATTTATATTTGGAACTGATAATTTAGGAAGAGATGTGCTAAGTAGAGTAATTTATGGTGCGAGAATTGCCTTATTGATAGCTTTTATAGCCGTTGCAATAGCTGCAGGTGTAGGTGTGCCTTTGGGATTAATCTCAGGATTTTTAGGTGGACCATTAGATAGGATTTTAACATTAATTATGGATGCAATATACTCCTTTCCAGGTCTAATTTTAGCTATAGCGATTGCAGCGGTGTTAGGTCCCGGGGTTATAAATATTGCAATATCTATAGCCGTTGTATACACACCAACATATTTTAGAGTTATTAGGAATCAAGTGTCATCTGTGAAAAATGAACTTTATGTGGAAGGTGCAAGAGCTTTAGGTGCAAAAAATTGGGAAATTCTTATGAAATACATTTTTCCGAATGTACTACCTTCAATAGTTGTGGTTATATCAATGAATTTAGCTGATGCGATAATGACAGAAGCAGGATTATCGTTTTTAGGGCTTGGAATAGCTCCCCCTACGCCAGATTGGGGTTTCGATTTAAGCAATGGACAGAGGTTTGTTTTAAGCAAAGCATGGTGGGGACTTCTCTTTCCTGGACTTGCGATTATAACAGTTGTTCTTGGATTTTCAATGTTTAGTGAAGGCTTAAATGAGTTGATAAATCCGACTATAAGGGAAAGAAGGTGATCATGTGATATTTGAAGCAAAGGATTTGAAAGTGTATTATAAGACGAAAAAAGGTTTTGTAAGGGCTGTTGACGGAATAAATCTATCTATTGAAAAAGGCGAGACAGTTGGCTTGGTTGGGGAATCTGGTTGTGGAAAATCAACGTTTGGACAAGCTATTCTGAAAATATTGCCTCCTGCAACTTTTTATGGTGGAAGCTTGAAGATAGAAAATACTGAGCTGATTGGATTAAATGAAAATGAAATGAGAAAAATCAGAGGGAAAAAGATAGGAATGATATTCCAAGATCCTATGACATCACTTAATCCAGTCATGAAAGTTGAAAAATTGTTTTTTGAAACTTTAAAGACTCATGAACCGGAAATCACGGAAGAAGCTTCAAGAGAAAGAACGGCAAGAGTTCTGGAAAAGGTAGGGATTGAACCCGAAAGGATGAAAGAATATTCTTTTCAATTTAGTGGAGGAATGCGTCAAAGAGTTATGATAGCTCTTGCATTAGTTTTAAATCCAATATTAGTTATTGCTGATGAACCTACGACATCTCTTGATGTAATTGTTCAGGCACAGATAATGAACTTGTTAAATGAATTGAGAAGAGAATATGATATGTCCTTGATTTTAATTACACATGATTTAGGAGTAGTTGCTGAAATGGCAGATAAAATTTGTGTTATGTATGCTGGTCATATTGTTGAAGAAGCAGTTAGCGAAAAACTTTATTATAGTCCAAAACATCCATATACTGAATTACTTTTAAAAAGTATTCCAAATACTAATATTGACGATCTAGATTTAAAATATATACCTGGTTCTCCTCCTGATCTTTTACGCCCACCAGTTGGTTGTAGATTTGCACCAAGATGCCCATACAAAAAGAAAATTTGTGAGGTAAAAGAACCTCCAATATTTAATGTAGACGGAACAAAAGTGAAATGTTGGCTGTATGGTGGGGTGAAAGAATGGTAAGAGTGGAAAATTTAAAAAAATTTTTTCCAGTGAAACGAACAATTGGAGAAGTGTTATTGAGAGTCCCTCAGCGTTTTGTAAAAGCAGTGGATAATATAAGTTTCACGATTTCAAAAGGTGAAACATTTGGTTTAGTTGGGGAGTCGGGGAGTGGAAAAACTACCACGGGTAGATTGATATTAAGGTTAATAGAACCTACAGCAGGGAATGTTTATTTCGAAGATATTAATGTTACTAAACTTTCAAAGGAAGAATTACGAAAATTTAGGAAAAATATGCAAATAATATTTCAAGATCCTATGGCAGCGCTTAATCCTTATATGAAAGTTGGTGAAGCAATAAAACATGGTCTTGAAATACACAATATAGGTAAAAATACTCAAGAAAGAAAGTTACTTGTAATGAAAATGCTTGAAAGGGTGAACTTATCTCCACCGGAAGATTTTTATTATAGATATCCTCATGAACTTTCAGGGGGTCAAAGACAAAGAATTGTTATAGCTCGTGCTTTAATTTTGAAACCAAAGTTTATCGTTGCAGATGAAGCTATAGCAATGTTAGATGTTTCTGTGAGATCCCAGTTGTTGCAATTGCTAATTGATTTAAAGACTGAGTTTGATTTGACATTTTTATTTATTACACATGATTTGGCTACCACGAAATATATTTGTGACAGAATTGGCGTTATGTATTTGGGAAAAATTGTAGAAATAGGGAATTTTAAAGAAATTTATAAGGATCCATTACACCCATATACTAAGGCCTTAATTTCAGCAGTTCCTGAACCTGACCCTAAAAAGAAAAAAAAGAAACTTATGCCTGAGGGAGAAGTTCCAAATCCAATTAATCCACCACCAGGATGTAAATTTCATCCAAGGTGTCCATATGCAATGGACATTTGTAAAGAAAAAGAACCAGTTTTGAAAGAAATTGAAGGAAGATTGGTAGCATGTTATTTATATCAAAGCCAGCGATAAGCTGGCTTTTTTTGTTTTCAAAAAAAACTTGACAAAATCATTTTTTTGATGTAATATAAATTTAGATTAAATCTAATGAGGTGAAAAAATGAAAGAAATTATAGAAATCTTGTCACGATTTGGTATAAAGCCAACTTTACAAAGGATACATATTTTAAAAATTATTTTGAAGTATAGAAACCATCTAAATGCGGATGAAGTATTTAAATTAGTTCAAGAAGAACATCTTACTATTTCTAGAGCTACTATTTATAATACTTTAAATCTTTTTTCAAAAAAAGGGTTATTGAAAGAAATTGTAACACCAGAATCCGTGAGATACGACTATATTGAAAAACCTCATAATCATTTTTATTGTGAAAAATGTAAAAGGATCTATGATATTGAAGAAGAATTACCAATTTCGAATATTAACAAGGTTGATGGTCATTTAGTTAAAAAGGTTCAGTATTATTTAGTAGGAATATGTAAAAATTGTTTAAATGGAGGTGAGTAGTATGGCATTACCACTTATAGGTGAAAAATTACCAGAATTTAAAGCAGTTACTACTAAAGGGCTCATAAGATTTCCAGAAGATTTTAAAGGGAAATGGGTGGTTTTATTTAGCCATCCAGCCGATTTTACACCTGTTTGTACTACGGAATTTGTAGCGTTCCAAAAAAGATATGACGAATTTAAGAAATTGAACACAGAACTTATTGGGTTAAGTATTGATCAGGTTTTCTCACATATCAAATGGGTTGAATGGATAAAGGAAAAGTTAGAAATTGAGATTCAATTTCCTGTTATAGCAGATGATAGAGGTCAAATAGCTGAAATGCTCGGGATGATCCATCCTGCAAAAGGAACAAATACTGTGAGAGCAGTTTTTGTGATTGATCCTGAAGGGATATTAAGAACTGTTCTTTATTATCCACAAGAACTTGGAAGAAATATAGATGAAATTTTAAGAATAATTAAAGGGTTGCAGATTGTTGATGAGCATGGAGTAGCTTTACCGGCAAACTGGCCCAATAACGAGTTAGTTAATGATGAAGCAATTGTTCCACCGGCATCAACTACTGAAGATGCAGAGAAAAGATTAAAGGAATATAAATGTTTTGATTGGTGGTTCTGTCATAAAAAAATCAAATAATTGAAGAAATACTTGTAGTAGAGATTTATTTGACATTACTTCAGGAATTGAGAAGACGTTAAAGGAAAAGATAGTAGGAACTTTGAGACCGCAATTTAGTAAGGAATTGTATTTAGTATATTTGTAAATAGTTTTGTATTTTAAAACTGTTGGATTGAATAGTTCTAAAATTGAGTTATTTATTACAAAAGACCACCAAAAGAATGGGAAGATCTACTTAAAATTTTTAAACGAATTTTGAAATACAAAAAATATATCACTAAATGCAAAAGCAATTTACTAAAGAATTGAAAAATAGAGCAACGTGTATATTAATAAACAAATATAAAAGAAAGAAAATGTTCGAGAAAAATAAACAAGTTAGAATGGATTGAAGAAACAAGAAAAACAATATATGTTAAACAAAGAACTTAGATAAAGAGTTAATACACTATTAAAAAGGAGGGGGAAGTATGACAAAAAGCGGACAGGTATATAAGTGTGAGATTTGTGGGAACATAGTTGAAGTAATTCATGCTGGAGAAGGAATATTGGTATGTTGTGGTCAATCTATGACCTTATTAGAAGAAAAAACAGCTGAAAGTTCACAGGAAAAACATGTGCCGTTTATTCAGGAAGTAACTGAAGGTTATCTAGTAAAGGTAGGAGAAAATATTTTCCACCCAATGGAGGAAAAACATTATATTGAATGGATTGAATTAGTTGTTGATGGAATGGTATTTAAAAAATATTTAAATCCAGGTGATAAACCGGAAGTGTTGTTCAAAGTTGACAAAGGGAAAGAGGTTTACGCAAGAGAATACTGCAATGTACATGGATTATGGCGAAGTAAATAAAATTTTGTTGGTATGTTTTCATGAGAACTCCCACCATGGTAAAGGTGGGAGTTTTTGTTTGGATAGTATTTATTTTAATAATTTTGTTCAGAAATTAGTTGGTTATGTGTTTATAACCTGGGGATAATATAAATTTTTTGAAAAATGGGTTGACAGATTCAACAGAAGGGGGTATAATGAAAATGACCCCCCCGACCAGGGTAGGATACGGAGGTGAAAGTATGGCAAAAAGCGAGCAAACATTTTCAGTAAAAGGGATGACATGTACATCTTGTGCGCGAACTATTGAAAAAAAATTAGAAAAACTTGACGGTGTAGAAAAGGTAAATGTTAACTTTGCTACTGAAAAATTGTCTATAGTTTTCGATTCCGACAAAATTGACGAAAATGTGATTAGTAGAACTGTAAAAGATGTTGGTTACGAATTAGAACGGATGGATGATTTTAGAACTGTTATTATCCCCATTGAGGGAATGACATGCTCTTCTTGTGCTAAAGCTGTCGAAAAGGAGATTAAAAAACTTGATGGAATTACCTCTGTTAATGTTAATTTTGCAACGGAAAAAGCTACGATTTTGTATGAACCAACTAAAGTTCGTATTTCCAATATCAAACAAGCGATTAAAAATGCGGGTTATACTCCTCTGGAAGTGGATTCTAAAGATCAACTTGATTATGAAAAAGAAAGAAGACAAAAAGAAATAAAAATATTGTGGAGAAAATTTCTAGTAGCTGCAATATTTTCTGTACCGTTATTATATATTTCTATGGGGCACTTAATTGGTCTGAATTTACCTGATTTTGTCAATCCAGAAATTAATCCGTTTAATTTTGCACTTGTTCAATTATTGTTAGTAATTCCCATTGCGATTGCAGGTTACAAATTTTATACAATAGGTTTTAGAAATTTATTTAAGTTGAGTCCAAATATGGATTCATTAATTGCAATAGGTACTTCTGCTGCAATCATATATGGTTTATATGGGACCATAGAAATTTATCTTGGAAAGGTTGAATATGCTAATAATTTATACTTTGAAACTGCTGGTGTTATAATTGCTTTAATTCTCCTGGGAAAATATCTCGAAAGTGTTACGAAAGGTAAAACGTCAGAAGCAATAAAAAAATTGATGGGATTACAGCCCAAGACGGCGTTGATTTTTCAAAACGGTCAAGAAATAGAAATACCTGTTGATGAAGTTGAAGTTGGTGACATAGTAATTGTAAAACCAGGTGAAAAGATACCAGTTGATGGTGTTATTGTTGAAGGTCATACTTCTGTTGATGAATCTATGCTCACGGGTGAAAGTATACCGGTTGAGAAAAATGTTGGTGATAAAGTTATTGGCGGTTCAATAAATAAAAACGGAAACATAAAATTTAGAGCTACAAAAGTTGGTAAAGATACTACTCTTTCTCAAATAATAAAATTGGTTGAAGAAGCACAAGGTTCTAAAGCGCCAATTGCAAGATTAGCTGACGTTATTTCCGGCTATTTTGTACCAATTGTAATTGCAATAGCAATTTTATCTGCTTTAGTTTGGTATTTTGCAGGATTTGGAGGTATTTTTGCCTTGACAGTTTTTATTTCAGTTTTAGTGATTGCATGTCCATGTGCTTTAGGTCTAGCAACACCAACGGCAATTATGGTTGGAACTGGTAAAGGTGCAGAGTACGGAGTGCTAATAAAAGGTGGTGAAGCTTTGGAAACTGCACATAAGATAAAAACAATAGTATTTGATAAAACTGGAACTATAACTGAAGGCAAACCCAAAGTTACTGACATCATATCGCGTGGGGACTATTCTGAAAATGAATTGTTAAGTATTGCTGCTTCTGCGGAAAAAGGTTCTGAACACCCACTTGGTGAAGCAATTGTAAAAGCTGCTGAAGAAAGAAAACTAGATTTGAAAAAAGTTGACAAATTTTTAGCTATTCCGGGGCACGGGATTGAGGTGATTGTTGATGGAAAAAAGGTTTATCTTGGTAATTTAAAATTGATGAGGAGTAAAAACATTGAGATTACATTGTCTGATGAATCTAATAAGTTAGCTAATGAAGGAAAGACTCCAATGTTTATCGCAATAGATGGGAAACTAGAAGGTATAATTGCAGTTGCTGATACAGTAAAACCATCAAGTGCAAGTGCTATTAATAAGTTACACAAAATGGGAATAAAAGTAGCAATGATAACTGGTGATAACAAAAAAACAGCAGCGGCAATTGCAAAACAAGTGGGTATAGATATTGTTCTTGCTGAAGTTCTTCCCCAAGATAAAGCCAACGAAGTAAAAAAACTTCAACAGAATGGTGAAATCGTTGCAATGGTTGGAGATGGAATAAATGATGCACCTGCTTTAGCTCAGGCTGATGTTGGTATTGCAATAGGTTCAGGTACGGATGTAGCTATAGAATCTGCCGATATTGTCCTTATGAAAAGTGATCTTGAAGATGTTGTTACTGCTATTCAATTAAGTAAAGCAACAATTAGAAACATTAAGCAAAACCTTTTCTGGGCTTTTGCATATAATTCAGCTGGAATTCCAATTGCTGCAGGAGTGTTACATATTTTTGGTGGGCCATTATTGAATCCTATGATTGCAGCAGCAGCAATGGCATTTAGTTCTGTGTCAGTTTTAACAAATGCGTTAAGACTGAAAACGTTTAAACCAAAAAATTAAAAAGGAGGTAGATGGTATGAAAAAGGTAGTAATTATTAAAGGGATGACTTGTGAACATTGTGTGATGCACGTAAAGAAAGAACTTGAAAAATTGTCTGGAGTAGATTTCTTGAGTGTCGAAATTGGAAAAGCTGTTTTGGAAGGAAAGAATTTAGATGAAGATTTGATAAGAAAAGCAGTAAATGAAGCAGGTTATGAAGTTGTCGAAATAATAGATGATGGTTCAAATGAGGTTCCTCATAGTAAAGAACATCATCACGAAAAGCATCATGGAGGGCACTCTAAACATAACAAGGGTTGTTGTCATTGAACCCAGGAGAGCTTTGCTCTCCTGGTTGGAAGTAAAGATTGAATAATAGAAAAGTCAATAACACACAAATAATAAAGTTAATTGGAACGGTAATGAAGGTGAAATGAAATTAAGATATGGATGTGAATAAACAGTTTATTAAGTTGTAAAATAGTCTTGAGAAGAGAAAGATATTCGATTTGGAAAATAATAGACACATTTGATAAAAAATCATTGAATGGCTGTTTTTTCTAATATGTTTTAAGTATGAGTAATAAAGGGACTTTTTGAGAGAGGAGGGATAAAATGTTATCAAAGATTAATGAAAATATGACTTTAAAAGAAATTATGGATATGGATGATAAATTATTTCAAGAGATTTCAAAGTTGGGTTTTGATATATGTTGTGCTAAAATGAAGACTTTGAAAGATAGTTGTTTAGATAAAGGCTTGAATGTTCAGGAAGTTTTGAATAGATTGAATGAAATTGTTGAAGAAATTAATTATATAGAAAAAATAATTGCAGAAAATGAGTAATTTTTAAGGAATTTTTAAGGTTAAAGTGTTATACTTTAAATACCCTCCGGATGAGGAGAAAATGAAAAGGAGATGTTTATTATGAAATATGCAATATTAAAAGAAACAAATTATAATTTCGAAAAAGCAATTTTGAGACTTAATGAAGAGTTAAAAAAAGAAGGTTTTGGAATTTTGATGAGAATTGATATTGATGAAAAAATAAAAGCTAAACTTGGGGTTGATCTTAAAAAATATACAATATTAGGAGCTTGTAATCCTGAAAAAGCATATGAAGCTATTCTAGCTGAAGAAAATATAGGTCTTCTTTTACCTTGTAATATAATTGTATATGAAAAAGATGAAAAGACAATTGTTGCTGCTATAAGGCCAACTATGGCTATGAAAGTAACACAGAATGATAATGTTGCTAAGATAGCCAAAGAAATTGAAGAAAAATTGTCTCGAGTTATTCACAGAGTATAATTTGAAAGGAGGGATAATTATGATGCATGGTTGGGGTTGGTACGGTATATGGCCATTTGGATTTGGAATCATAAGCTTTATGTTCGGCCTAATATTTATGATTGTTTTTGGTGTAATAATATATTTTTTGTTTAAGAATATATTCAACCCTAATTCGAATAAGAATCATTCTAAAGGTGATGAATACGAAATGATAAGGATTTTAAACGAGAAGCTAGCAAAAGGCGAGATATCAGAGGAAGAATATCTTAGAAAAAAGGAATTTATTTTGAAAAAATAAAAGCGAGGTGATAGAATGATGATTTTTTGGTTTTTGTTGATAATTTTAGGAATATGGTATTTTACAAAAAATCCTGATGTTTTTAAAAAGTTAGGAAGTTCTCAAAGCAGTGAGGAAGAAGCAAAAAAAGAGGCATTAAAGATATTGAATGAGAAGTTCATTAATGGTGAAATAACAGAGGAAGAATATCTTAGAAAGAAAAAACTAATTGAATAAAAAATGTTGTTACGATTAGAACTTGTAATAGCGAAATTGGCATTTAAGATTTTCTAAAAATAAAATACACACCCTCCCCTTCTATGATAGAAGGGGTTTTTTTTAGAAAACGATTTTTTTATGTTAAAATTACCTTGTTCACAAGAATATCTTGCAATTTTGTGTTTGTTATATTAGATATTTTAATAAAGTTCAGTAATTTTAGCAATAGGAGTATTTTTGTGTTTTTGATCAATTAAAGATAAGCAATGAGGTGAAATAATATGAGTGCAAGAGAAAAATATAATAGAATAGCAAAGTTGTATGATCTACTTGAAGGATATATTGAAAAAAAAGTTTTTTCAAATTTTCGAAAAGAATTATTTAAACACATTGAAGGAAAGATTCTTGAATTAGGAGTAGGAACTGGTAAGAACTTTCCATATTATAGTAAAAATTTAAAAGGTTATGCTGTGGATTTTAGTGAAAAAATGCTTGAAGTTGCCAAGAAAAGAAAAGAGGAACTTGGGTTGAAAAATATAGAAATTCTACAAATGGATATTGAAAATCTCGAATTTGAGGATGAAACATTTGATACTGTTTTCTCTTCTTTTGTATTTTGTACAGTACCTAATCCTATAAAGGGATTACAAGAGGCAAGAAGAGTTTTAAAAAAAGATGGAAAAGCTGTTTTTTTAGAACATATGAAGAGTAGTAACTTTATTAACAATATCTTTCTCTATTTAATGAATCCCTTTACAAAGCTATTTCTTGGAACATCTATGATTAGAGAGACCGATAAGAACATTGAAAAAGCAGGATTTAAAATTGTAAAAACGTATTATTTGCATAAAGATATTGTTAGACTAATAATTGCTAGGAAATAGTTTGAAAAAGTATATTGGTATGTTAAAACAAAAATGAACAAAAACCCCCGTATAATGTTATAATATTCTTGCTGAGTAAAACGTTGTAGTTTAAATATAGAATCATCTTGTTTTTTTTTCAAACAAGATAGGAGGTAATTTATGCCTAGAGGATTTGGGAGAAGAGGCCGCGGTCGAAAAGGTTTTGTACATGGAGATTTTTTGTCGGCTGCCTTGCTTTTGTTAATAAAAAAGAAACCGTCACATGGATATGAATTAGTTCAAAGGTTACTTGAAACGAATTTTTACGATTTCGAGCATGATCCTGCTGTTGTTTACAATTTGTTAAGGAAAATGGAGATAAGTGGACTAATTATGTATGAATTAGAAGCAGGTGGGGGGCCTTTTAGAAAAGTTTATAAAATTACTCCTGAGGGAGAAAGATATTTGGAAATTATTTCTAAAGAAATTGAGGCGTTGTATAAGCAATTGAAAGCTTTTCTTGTAGAATATAAAAATTCTAATAAATAGAATTTTGAATTGAGGGGGAATAATAATGGTTGGAAAAATTACTGTAATTACTGGACCAATGTATTCTGGAAAAACTACTGAACTTTTATCATTTGTAGAAATTTATAACATTGGAAAAAAGAAAACAATTGTGTTTAAACCCTCTCTTGATGATAGATATGGAATAGATACAGTTGCTACTCATACAGGATTTCAAGTAAAAGCTCACAGGATTTCAAAGTCAGATGAAATTTTTGATTATATTAATGAAGATGTTGATGCAGTCTTTATTGATGAAGTTCAGTTTCTTGACGTTCAATTAATTGATATAGTTAAAAAGTTGGTTTTCAAAGGTATTGACGTGTTTTGCGCAGGTTTGGATATTTCATATTTGGAAAATCCTTTTGAAACAACAGCCAAACTTTTAGCAATAGCTGATGAGGTAATCAAAAAGAAGGCAGTATGTGAAAAATGTGGAGAACATAGGGCAACTTATTCATACAAGATTGTCCCAAATGGCGGAGAGATAGATATTGGAGGGAAAGACAAATATATAGCAGTTTGTAGAGAGTGCTTGAGGGAGTTAAAAAATCTTTAAGGAGGTGGGGTTATGAGAAAATTTGTTACATTACTTTTAGCGTTAAGTTTGTTTGTGTTTGTTTTTGCTGCAACAGCAGAACTTGTAATCTTGCATACGAGTGATTTACATGGTAATATTTTTCCCATAAATTATGCAACGAATAAACCTTCAGATGTTGGATTAGGAAAAATTGCAACATTGGTAAAACAGATCAGAAATGAATACAAAAATATTCTTATAGTTGATACAGGGGATCTGATTCAAGGAACACCTTTAGAGTATTATCATTCAAAAATTGATAACAAACCTATTGATCCTATGATTTTGGTTATGAATAAATTAGGATACTCAGCGTGGGCATTGGGAAATCACGAATTTAACTATGGTTTAGGAGTGTTAAATAAGGCAATTTCAGAAGCACAGTTTCCGGCTTTGAGTGCAAACATAGTTAAAAAAGGAACTGATGAACCTGTTTTTAAACCTTATCATGTGGTAATAATTGATGGGATTAAAGTTGGTATTTTGGGTCTTGTTACAAAATTCATTCCTAACTGGGAAGAACCAAATAATATTAAAGGACTTGATTTCTTAGATCCGGTAGAGGTAGCGAAAAAATATGTAGATATATTAAAGAATAAGGAAAAGGTTGATGTTTTAATCGTAGCATATCATGGTGGTTTAGAAAGAGATCCCAAAACAGGAGAACCCACGGAAGAACTAACAGGTGAAAATCAGGCGTATCAATTATTACAGGAAGTTCCTGGAATTGACGTATTGTTATTAGGACATCAACATAGGAACATTGCAGTAAAAATTAACGGTGTGCCAGTATCTATGCCATCAAAATGGGGAAAGTATCTTGGAAAAGTAACATTGAAATTAGAAAACGATAGCGGAAAATGGAAAATAGTTGATAGTTCAGTTGAAGAAATTTCAGTTAAAGGAATTGAACCAGATAAGGAAGTTTTGATGCTTGCAAAGGATTATGAAGATAAAGTTCAAAAATGGTTGGATCAACCAATTGGTGTTGCTAAAGGTGATTTCTGGATAAGTGATCCTCTTTTTGCAAGGTTGGAAGATAATCCTTTAATAGAATTTGTTAATAAAGTACAAATGTATTATAGTGGAGCAAAGATTTCTTCTACAGCATTATTCAATAATGACATAAAAGGTTGGAAAGAAGGGCCGGTAACTTTAAGAGATATTTATGGAGTTTACATTTATCCAAATACTCTAAAAGTGTTAAGAGTAAAAGGTAAAGACATTAAAGATGCTTTAGAAAAAAGTGCAGACTACTTTGTTTATGAAAATTATAAAGCTGATGTAAATAAATCATGGGTAGAACCAAAACCAAGACATTACAATTATGATATGTGGGAAGGTATATCGTACAAAATAGTTTTGAATAGACCTTCTGGAGATAGAATAATTGATCTTATGTTTAATGGAAAACCAATTGACATGGACGCAGAATATGAAATTGTTCTTAATAATTATCGTGCTGGCGGTGGTGGAGGATATAGTATGTTTAAAGGTAAGCCTGTTGTTAGAGAAGTAATGATGGAAGTTTCTGAATTAATGGCAGATTATATTCTTGAACATAAAACCATTGAAGCAACTGTAGATCATAACTGGGAAGCTGTTGTGCAGTATGAATATGAGGTTGAAAAAGGTGACAATTTATGGTCTATTTCGAAACTTTTAGGTGTTTCGGTTGATGATTTGGTTAAATGGAATAATATTGAAAATCCTGATTTGATTTGGCCAGGCATGAAATTAGTATATTACAAAAATTATATTGACACTTTGCCACCAATAAAAGAAGTAGTGGGATTTTGAAAATAGGGGCCTTTTAAAGGCCCCTTAATTATTTTTTCTTTAATTATTTTTTATAATCCTAATTCTTCTTCAGTAATAAGGATAATTTTAAATCTTCCAGGGTGTCTATGTCCAGATTCAATAACGACAAAATAATTACAAATTCTCTGGTGAGACGAGCAATTTACACATATAGCAGTCTGAGTACACGGGGTATTGAGATTAAGTCTTTTTGAATTCATAGGAGAAATGAATTTGATTCTTTCCCTAGCCTCAGGAACATCTTTGACTATTTTGTTTATACTTGAAATTAATATTACATTTTTAGGGCCATAGATAACTGCAGCTACCCTATTTCCATTTCCATCTAAGAAAACAATTTTGCCATCTTCAGTAATCGCGTTTGCGCTGCAAATGTAGTAGTCGGCAAGAAAGGCTTTTCTTTCTATTTCTTCTTTTTCTTCTTTCGTTTTTGCAGAATATCTATCAAGAAAATTGTATTTTCCACTTCTCAAAAGTTCTAAACCACCAATTTCTGAAAGGGTTAAAGAACCACCAGTTGCTACAATCGAGTTTTCTGGGAGAAGTTCTTTAAGTTTTTCTAATGCTTCTTTACCGTTTTTTACTATAAACACCTTATGACCTTTTTTTTCTAGATTATCTGCAAGTTTACTTGCCAAAGTAAAATTTTTCCAATTAAGGAGCTCTTTTCTCAACTTAATTTCCCTCCTTTTTCGATCTTTCAATTCTAAATACAAGGGATTTGAAAGACAAAGTAATATCAACATCTTCAATAGGAATTTTAGTACGGAGTTTTACAGGTGCAAAATTGACAATTCCTTTTATGTTGAGAGTTTCTAATTCTTCAACTACCATCTGAGCTGCCGTTTCAGGAACAGCAATTACGGCGATTTCAATTATGTTTTTTTGTACAAAGCTTTTGAGTTCGGAGACATGTTGAACTGTTAATTTTCCAATCTTTTTCCCTACTTTAGAACGATCGGCATCAAAAATGCCAATTATATTAAATTTATCTTTTTTTAAACCAGCATAATTGGCAATAGCTGCACCAATATTTCCCGCACCAAGTATAATAACATTCCAGTACTTATCTACACCTATAATGCCTTCTAGTTTTTTCATTAACTCTTCTACATTATAACCTACGCCTCTTTTTCCGAATTCACCAAAATAAGAAAGATCTTTTCTTACTTGACTGGATTTAATTCCCAATCTAGCAGCAAGATCTTTAGAAGCAACAAATTCAATACCTTCTTCATTAAGTCTATTTAGACACCTATAATATAATCCTAACCTTCTGATAACTGGCTTTGGAATTTTGTTATTGTTTCTCATAAATTGTATCTCCCCCTTTAATTTTTCGGATGTGAATTACATCACAATTATTATACTACAAAATTTCTAAATGAAAAATTGCAAAACAGATAATAATGGTCCAAATTACGTGAAAGTTTTTATAAAAAGAGAAATTTCTATAAAATTTGAGATATTATCTTTAATTGTTTTAAACGGGTGTATTTGTGATTTTTCTCGTATCATTCTCGTATTTTGCAAAATAAAAGTATTTGAAAAAAATTTTTTTTGTGTTATAATAAGAAACGTTTAATGCCGACTAAAAATATCCACAAATTGTTTTAAAAATACAAATTCCTTACAGGAGGGATGTTTATGAATTTTTCTGTTTTCCTTGTGACCTATTTCACATGGATGATTTTAACAAGTTTCACAGATGTTAAAGAACTAATTGTTGGCTTATTTGTTTCTTTAGTTATCTCAATAGTTTTGAGAAAATATTATGTAATTAAATTTGATATTAAATTTCCTCTTCGAATAGTAAAATTTATTTTTCTCTATTTGCCTGTATTTATCTGGGAGATAATTAAAGCGAATTTTGATGTTGCTGTCCGTGTTTTGAATCCTTCTCTTCCTATTAACCCTGGTTTTGTGAAAATTAGCACCGAACTTAAGAAAGATTCATCAAAGCTTGTTTTAGCAAATTCAATAACTCTTACTCCTGGTACTCTTACGTTAGATGTTAGAGATGATGTGCTATTTATACATTGGATAGATGTTAAAACGTTAGAAGATAAGGAAAAGAAAAGGATTATAGCCGGTAAGTTTGAAAAGATTTTAAAGGGGGTGTTTGAATGAATTTGTTGAATTATATTTATTTTATCTTTGTAGCTCTCGGTGTGTTTTTTTCTTTTTTGAGAATATTATTAGGACCTACCAGTGCAGATAGAGTTGCTGCGTTGGATACATTGAATGTTGTTTTAACCGGGACTATTGTATTTTTGGCATTGGTGTTTAATAATGGGTTGTATCTTGATATAGCGTTAGTTTATGGACTTCTTGCATTTGTAGAGACAGTTGTCATTTCTAGATATTTGGAGGGGAAAAAATGATAACTTTCGGATATATTTTAATAGGGATTGGAGCATTTTTCTATTTTTTGGGTGGTCTTGGGATATTCAGAATGCCTGATGTTTATAACAGACTTCAGGCAGGAACTAAAGCAACAACTTTAGGATCTTTTTCAGTGATATTAGGTGTTGGTTTAGTAAATTTTGATTTTTTACCAAAAGCTTTGGTAATAATTGCGTTTATTGCTTTAACAAATCCTGTTGGAAGTTCAGTGTTAGCAAGAGCATCTTATTTAAATGGTATTAAACCAACTAAAAAGACAAAAGTAGATGAATACAAAGGTGGTGAAAAGGAATGACAATGGTTACTATCTTTGTTGGTGCGTTGATGATAATTTCTGCAATTTTTGCTATTGAAACCAAAAGATTACTTGATTCATTTATTGCTCTTTCCCTTTTAAGTTTATTATCTGTTTTTTTGTTTGTAATAATGAAAGCACCTGATGTCGCCATTACTGAAGCTTCAGTAGGTGCAGGACTTACCACTGCTGTTTTGGTATTAGCTTTACGGAGAATAGGTGGTGAGAAAAAATGAGAAGAGTTTTTTCAATTTTAATTGTTATAGGCATACTTACTTTGTTAATTAATTCACTTTCTATTCTTCCAGAGTATGGTAAGGTTGAGCTTTCCAAAGTTTCTAAAGCATATATAAATAAGAATGTTAATGTAGAAAATAAGGAAGTTGAATTTGGTGAATCAAAGAATTTAGAAGATGGAGCTGCAAACGTTGTAACTTCAATAGTGGTTGATTACAGATCTTTTGATACTTTAGGTGAAGTTACGGTACTTTTTACTTCTGCTTTAGGTGTAGGTTTCGTTTTACATGGAATTAGAAGAAAAAAGTATGGGAGAATGCCTAATTTTGTTTTGAGAGTATCTGTTGAAATTTTGTTACCATTAATATTTTTATTTGGAGCCTATGTATTTATTCATGGGCATCTTACACCTGGTGGAGGATTTCCAGGTGGAACAATAATAGCTGCGGGAATACTTTTATTGTACTTATCAAGCGAAGAGTTTAATCTTTCAAAAACATCAAAATTTGTTGAAGGCTTTGCGGGAAGTTTGTACATAATTTTGGGATTAGTTGGACTGGCTGTAGGAGGAATATTTCTTGTCAATTTCCTCCCGACGGGAGTAATAGGTACTTTGTTTAGTGCGGGTATTGTACCAATTGTGTACATTTTAATTGGATTTAAGGTTGGTGCAGAGTTATCAGGAGTCATTGCCGATATGTACAGGGAGGGATGATAATGATCTACTATATTGCTTTTATTTTGATAGGAATAGGTATATATGGAATTTTAACTCAGAAAAATTTGTTTAAATTTTTAGTATCTTTAACAATTATAGATACCGCAATAAATATATTTATAATTTCTCTTGGATATATTGAAGGAAAAGATGTACCGATATATTCTCAATATACCACTGTTGCCAATTTTGTAGATCCATTACCACAAGCATTGGTACTTACAGCGATTGTAATTGGTGTTGGGACACTTGCTCTTGGTGCGTCTTTGTTGATAAAAGTTTACGAAAAATACGAAACTTTAGAAGTTGAAGAAATCGCCGCAAAGGAGGCGAAAGAATGACGGCATTACTTGTTGTTGTACCTTTACTTTCTGCGTTTTTATTTGTACCTTTTAAGGAAAAGGCAAAATATATCCTTCCAATTATAGTTATTATTAACCTTTTTTTATTGATGAATCTTCCCGTTAATTCGACGGTGCAGATGGGAGGATGGAAGGCACCATTTGGAATTGTTTTAGTTTTAGATTCTGCAAGTTTTTACACGCTTTTGGTTGTTAACATAATATTTTTAATTGTTTCGTTGATACCTCAAATTGCCGATGGCTTATCGATAGTATTATTGATTTTACTTTCCTCTTTGAATGGAATAATTTTAACCGGTGATATTTTCAACTCGTTTGTTTTCTTAGAGATAACAGCGGCTGCAGCTTACATTATTGCATCTTCAAAGAAAAATTATTATGGTGCCTATAAATATCTTATTGTCGGAAGTGTTGCAGGTGGATTTTATCTTTTAGGTGCTATATATGCATATATAGGAACAGGTTCTTTGAATTTTGCAGATATTTTACTTAACATGAATAGTTCATTTTTACCTTATGTTGCCCTCATGTTATTTATAGGTTTGGCTGTTGAGAGTAAGATTTTACCATTAGCAGGTTGGGTTCCAGATGTTTATGCTTCTGGTTCAGCAATAGCACCAACTATTTTGGCAACAAGTGTAACTTTCTCAATGTTTTATCTTTTGAGCAGGATATTTATTACAGTTTTTAGTGGCTATTTTTTGGATATTTTGTATGTTTTTGGATTGATTACTTTGGTGTTAGCTGAAATTGCTGCATTTAGACAAGAAAATCTTTTAAAAGCGCTTGCATTTTCCTCTATAGCACAAGCGGGTCTAATATTAAGTGTGCTTTCTCTCAATACATCTAACGCATTGACTGCTGCTTATTTTCATTTGTTAAATGATGCAACTTCAAAAATAATTTTATTTGTTATTGGTGCAACCTTAATAGGAAGTTTTATGAATAACAAAACTGCAGGTATTTCCTTTAGTATTGCATCGTTTTCATTAATTGGTTTTCCACTTTTTGCAGGATTTAGAAGTAAATTGTTAATTTTGCAAAGTGCATTTGAGAAAGGGGATTATTTATTACCTGCACTTTTGTTATTTTCAACTATAATAGAGGCTGCATATTTGTTGAAGTGGAATATAAAGCTTTGGTATGGTGAGGCTAAGGAACATTCTAATATTTCATGGAATATTTTATTGATTACTTTGGTGTTATCTCTACTTTTAATCTACATAGGTATACATCCTGAAATGTATTTAAAGATCTCTGAGAATATATCGCAAGGTATAATAAGCTCTCAGACGTATATTAATAACGTTTTAGGAGGGATGTAAATGATATCCTTAACTAATTTAATTTTGGTTTTTATTTTTGGTTCAATTGTAAGTTATCTGTTGACAAAAGCTAACAGAGTTTTGGGTTCAATATTTAACTTTTTACTTACCGCATATGCACTTTATGAAGTTTGGAATTTAAATATAAACCATAGTGAGAAACTTTTTGTGCTTTTTAAGAATTTAGAAAGTACACTTAAAGTTACATATTTAGGAAAATATTTTGCTTTAGTAAGTATGATTGTAATTTCTTTTGTAACATTTTTTATAATTGAGTGGATTAAGAAAAAAGGTATTAAGCCTGCGGCTTTTAATGCTTTTATGTTAATTATGATTTCTGGAGTTTTGGGTGTATTTTTTGCAAATGACTTGTTAACTCTTTACATTTTTTGGGAATTAGCTGTTTTAGGTTCATTTTTGATAGTTCCTATGGGAAAAGAAGATTCAAAAAAGGCAGCTGTAATTTATGCAGTGACAAGTGCTATTGGAAGTTACATGTATCTTTATGCAATTTTTGTAATTTTTAAAAGATATGGTGTGCTTTCATTTGAACAAGTATCTCAGCAATTAGTTAATGATTCGTCATTATTTAAATGGTTTGTAATTTTATTTATTGCAAGTGCTGGTATGGCAAAAAGTGGAATTTTTCCACTTCATACTTGGCTTAGAATTACCCATGGTAACGCTCCAGATGCGTTTAGTGCAATCTTATCTGGGCAATTGGTAAAAATGGGATCTTATGTTTTGGCAATTGCAATATCGGTTTTTCCAACTGTTCAAATGTTTTCTTCGTTTTATCATGGAATCCCACTGCTGAATTACCTTTTGATTTGGCTTGGCAATATTTCAATATTAATTGGTACGTTTATGGCGATTAGGCAAAATGATATGAAACAACTAATTGCATTTTCGTCTATTGCAAATGGTGGTTACATCCTCGTGGGATTGGGGACTATGAATTCGATAGGTTATTCAGGTGGGTTGTTCCATGTATTCAACCATGCAATAGCTGCTGCTATGATTTTCTTATCTTTTGCAGCAGTTGTGTATAGGACGGGAACCACGAAGATTGATGAAATGGGTGGATTGATTTGGAGAATGCCATGGACATTTGTTACATATCTTGTTGGAATAATTTCACTTGCGGGTATACCACCTACAAGTGGATTTATATCAAAGTGGATGATTTTTAGTGCGCTTGTCAACAAGGGTATGTTTATCACATTGGCAATTACATTTATTGGAAGTGTGGGATCTTTTCTTTACGTTTTTAGACCATTAGCAGGTGTATTTTTGGGGCAGTTAAAAAGAAAACATGCCGATGTAAAAGAAGTTCCTGGTATTATGTTAATACCTATGTTGTTGTTTGTTGTTCTGGTGCTTTATATTGGAGTTTATCCAAAGCCAGTTTTAGATTATATAAGTTCAATAGAAAAAGTTCTTGGAATAAAGCCTATTTCATACAATGGATTTGAGATAATAACTCCTCTTGGTAAGTGGAATACTTTAACAGTTTTTACAATGTTTTCAGTAGGTTTTATAATTGCGATAGTTTTGTATTTGATATTCCCAAAGGGGAAAAGAGTCGAACTAACTGATCAATATACTGGTGGAGATTACTTATACAATTACGACTTGTATCACTATGCGACAGGATTTTATAGATTTATTGAACGATTATACGATAGACATCCATCTTTTGAAAGGTTGTATGGTATGTTAGCTGCGTTCTTTAGATCCATTGGTGATATTGTAACTGGTTTGATTTACAAACTAAGTCCAAGTGGATATGTTTTTTGGATCTCAGTTGTAATCCTCATAATATATTGGGTGAGGTGGTAAGAGATGACAATATTAAAGGTAATTGCAGTTTTATTAACGGGATTTTTTGTGGGATTAACTCTAGAAGGTATAGCAAGGAAAGTAATGGCTAGAGTACAAAGAAGGTATGGTCCTCCTTGGTATCAAAATTTTATAGATGTTTTCAAGGCTCTTTCAAAGAGGGGGATTTCTCACGGTTGGATTTTTGATTTTGGAATCTTGATGGCATTGGGTGGAGTTATTGCAACTTTGTCTTTTGTACCATTGGGGAATTTGGTTGCATTTCCTGGACTTGACAATATTTTTATAATAGTTTATTTGTTTGCAGTTGGAGCACTTGGAATGGCAATGGGGATGGTTGGTTCTGGGAATCCGAATGCTAGTATAGGTGTTGCAAGAGCTTTGACTCAAATGCTAGGGTATGAACTTCCTTATTTAATTTCTATAGCAGGTGTTTTGTATTATTATAAAACCAGTTCTGTATCTGGATTGATGATGGCTCAGCAGGATACTTGGACTTTATTTAAAATGCCAATAGGTGGAATTGTTGCTTTTGTTTCATTGCTTGGAATGTTGGGGAAAAAACCTTTTGATACACCTATTGCACCTGCTGAAATTGCGTCTGGTCCAATGGTAGAACTATCTGCTAAATATATGGGACTTTTAATGTTAATGCATACTTTTTCGATATTTGTCGAAATAGGATTGTTTGTGGATATATTCCTTGGAGTAAGTAATTATTTTACATTTCTTTTGAAATTTACTATAGTTTGGATAATTGCAACATTAATTTCATCGGTTTTGCCAAGATTTAGAATAGAACAAGTTGTTAAATTTTATTGGAAAGTACCGTTAAGTCTAGCATTTGTCCAAGTTTTATTTGTATTACTTGGTTGGGTATTTTAGGAGGTGGAAGAAATGGCCATTAATGAAAGAAGTTTATGGGAAAAAATAGCAGATCAACTTAGAAGTAGATCCTTGTGGATGCTACATTATTGTACAGGTTGTGGAGCTATTGAACTTCCTCCAACAATGACTTCAAGGTTTGATATGGAAAGATTTGGTATGGGTCCAATGGCTACTCCAAGACAGGCGGATATTTTGTTTATTACAGGATATCTAAGCGCTAAGACACTTAGAAGGGTTATTTATACTTATGAAAAAATGGCAGAACCTAGATATGTTATTGGATTTGGATCGTGCACGTTAAACGGAGGTATATATTACGATTCGTATGCTACAATAAACAGATTGGATTATTACATTCCTGTGGATTTATACATTGCAGGTTGTATGCCAAGGCCTGAAGCATTGCTTGAAGCATTTAATGAACTTATGAGAATGATAAGAAAAGGAGAAGCAAATGGCTGGAAAAAATACAAAGAAGATTACGAATGGTATAAACAGAATCAGCTCAGATCCCTTGGGGAGGTGTTTGTGCATGATGAATTCCATGAGTAATATGATAGAAAATCTAAAAAAAATAGCTAATGATTTTAAAATAACAGAGATAGATGAAAGAGAAGTAAAGCTTGAGTTGTCCAATGAACAAGTGTTGCCCGTGCTTTTAGCTTTAAAAGAAGAGGGGTATTCTCATTTATCTTTGATAACAGCTGTTGATTGGATAGATGAGGGAAAGTTTGAGCTTGTGTATATTCTCTATTCTTGGAACGATGGTGGAAAATTTTTGATTACAACAAAAATAAGTAGAAATGATCCAAAGTTTGTTACTGTAAAACACATGTGGCCCATTGCAAGGTATTATGAAAGAGAACTCCACGAGTTTTTTGGAATAAAATTTGAAGGAAATAACGATATGAAACCACTTTTCTTGGAAATGTGGGATGATATTCCTCCGCTTAGGAAGGACTTTGATCCGTTTGAATATTCGAAAAAGAAATTTCCTGATAGGGAATATCAAAAAGATGTTATTCATGAAGCTAAGATAATAAGAGGTGATATAGATGGGTGAAGTAAAGCTCTTTTTTGGTCCTAACCATCCGGGAATGCATGGGAATTTTAGTGTTCATATGTATGTTGAAGGTGACACTGTTGAAAAAGCAAGACCGTTGCCTGGCTTTTTACATAGAGGTTTTGAAAAACTAATGGAAAGAAGACTTTGGTACCAGAATCTTGCTCTTATTCCAAGGATCTGTGTGCCTGAACCGGATATTAATGAAGTATGTTATGCAATGGCTGTTGAAAAGATTGCAAAGATAGATGTTCCTGAAAGGGCACAATGGATAAGGATGATTGTTTTAGAATTGGCAAGAATTGCAAGTCATTTAATGAGTTTTCCGGGTATTGGAGGTACTATTGGACTTTATACAAGTTCATTTTGGGGAGTAGCAGACAGGGATCGTATTTTAGATATTTTTGAAAGTTTAACTGGAGCAAGAGTTTATCATATGTACATAGTACCTGGTGGAGTTAGAAAAGATTTAACTCCAAGGATACAAGATTTAATTTTCAATACTTTAAATTACATTGAGGAGAGATTGGGTGAGTATGAAACTTTAATCTTTAAAAATAGGATAGTTCATACAAGATTAAAAGGTATAGCTATATTAGATAAGGAAACAGCATTAAAACTTGGTGTTACAGGAGTTGGTCTTAGGGCAACAGGAGTGCCATATGATATTAGAAAAGTTGATCCTTATTTGTTTTACGATAAAGTTGATTTTAAAGTTCCTACAGCTACTGAAGGAGATGCATACGCGAGAGTATACCTTAAATACCTTGAGATATATCAAAGTATAAAGATTATTAGGCAATGTCTTGAAAAGATGCCAGAAGGAAAGGTCAATGTTCCAATTAGTGAAGGGAACGCCCTTAGATACAGAGTACCAAAAGGTCAAGCATATGTGCATATAGAATCGACAAGGGGAGAATATGGTTATTATATGGTTTCAGATGGAGGAGAAAAACCGTATAGAGTAGCAGTACGTGGTGCATCATATCCTCAAACGTTTATAGGTATAGAGGAGTATTTACCTGGAACAAGAATAGAAGATGTTCCAATTTGGCTTTCAACAATGGATGTTTGTGCTCCAGAGGTAGATAGATAGATAAGGAGGGGACATGATGGCAAATAAATTAATTCCTAAAAAAGAATTTTTTGCTCCTATAAAAGCGTGGAAATATATATTTAAAAAACCCGTTACCATAAAAGTTCCTTATGTTAAAAGAGAAGCAGCAGAAAGATATAGGGGATTTCACATAAATGATTGGAATGAGTGTATTGGTTGTGGGACATGTGCAAAGATCTGTCCGACAGATGCCATTAGAATGGTTGAAGTTGATGATTTACCGCACGAATACGGTAAAAAGCCACCACGTCCTGTCATAGATTATGGAAGATGTTCATTCTGTGCAATGTGTGTGGATGTTTGTACTACAGGTTCACTAAAGATGACTAGAGAATATGTCCATGTTTCTCCAGAACCGGAAGACTTTATATTTGCACCTACCGAAAAGGGAATTCATGGAATCGAGGATGTTCCTGTGGGATGGGTTAGAGATGATGATTCTGATTTGCTTGAACTTGAAAGAGTAGAAATGGAAATGATTGAAGGTGAAGAGCGTTCAAAATCTTTTATTGAATACGTAAAAGGATACAGTAAGGAACAAGCCATGCATGAGGCTGCACGTTGTGTCGAATGTGCTTTGTGTACGGATAGATGCCCTCAACATATGCAAATTCCAGAATACATAAAGGCAATATGGAGAGATGATTTAACAGATGCACTAAAGTGGCTTTTAAAGGGAAACGAGGAAAATAATATGTTAGGTGCAAATCCATTTTCTGCAGTTTGTGGAAGAGTTTGTACGCACAAATGTGAAGAAGCTTGTTCTTTGGGAAATAGAGGAGAGGCTATAGCTATAAGGTGGTTAAAGAGGTATATCGTTGATAACGTATCAGAGTATGATAAAGTTTTGGAAGTTAAACCGGAAAGGAAAAATAAAAAAGTTGCAATTGTTGGTTCTGGGCCTGCAGGGCTTTCAGCTGCGTACTTTTTAGCAACTATGGGATATGATGTAGAAGTTTTCGAATCTTTATCAAAACCCGGTGGGGTGATGAGATACGGAATACCATCCTACAGGTTACCAGATGAAGCCCTTGACAAAGATATAGCTTTTATTCAAGCTTTGGGTGTAAAGATACACGTTGGTGTTTCTGTTGGAAAGGATATACCTCTACAAAAATTAAAAGACGAATTTGATGCGGTATTTGTATCAACAGGGTTTACTTTGGGACGTTCAACGGGAATTCCAGGAACAGAACATGAAGATGTAATTCAGGCATTACCTCTTTTAAGGGAAATTAGAGATTATCTTAGAGGAGAAGGACCAAAGCCCAAGATCCCAAAGAGTTTAGTAGTAATAGGTGGAGGTAATGTGGCAATGGATGTTGCAAGATCTATGGCAAGACTCCAGATAATGGAATACGGTAAGGTTGATGTAAAGGTAACAAGTTTGGAAAGAACATATGAGGAAATGCCTGCTGATATGGAGGAAATAGAAGAAGGGGCAGAAGAAGGTGTAAAATTCTACCCGGGTTGGGGTCCCGTAAGGATCGTTATTGAAAACGATAAGGTTAGGGGAGTGGAATTAAAAAAATGTTTGCAGGTTTTTGATGAAAATAGAAGATTTAATCCTAAATTCGATGAAAATGAAAGACAGACACTAAAAGCTGAAATGGTTGTTGAAGCTATTGGTCAAGCACCGGATTATAGTTATCTTCCTGAAGATCTAAAAGAAAAATTGGAGTTTGTCAGAGGGAGAATTTTGACAAATGAATATAGGCAGACACCTGTTAAATGGTTGTTTGCAGGCGGAGATATTGTAAATGGTCCAGATATAATACACGGTGTGGCAGATGGATATTGGGCAGCAAGGGGAATTGATGAATTCCTTACAAAGGGGGCGAAATAATGTCTATTGAAGATATTTTAAAGGTTGCGGAAAATTTTGAGATCGAGGGATTTAAGTTTTACAAAGAGAAAAAAGAAGAGGTAAAAAATAAATTGGCAAAAGAAGTGTTGGAATTTTTACAAGAAATGGAAAGAGAGCATACGGAGTATATTAGAAAGATAAGGAAAGCCTTAGAAGAAGAAGGGGAAATACCAGTTGCACCTTTAGATACGACAAAAGACTTTTTTAATGAGAGACTTAAGGACCAAAAGATAGAAGAGACACCATCTGAAGATGATATAAAGGATTTGTCAATTTTAAGAATGGCATTGTTAATAGAAAAAGATTTTGTAATTTATTACGATAAAGCTGCAGAGAGAGCAAAGGTAATGGAAGATAAGACACTAGAAAGTATATTAATAAACTTGAGAGAATGGGAAAAGGGACATGTAAAATTAGTTAAAGAGCTTATTTCACGGATATTTGAGAAAAACAGGTTGGATTTGGGATTTTATCCATTTTAATTAAAAAAGGCACCCAAATGGGTGTCTTTTTTAATAAATTTAAATGCGGTATAATAAAAATACACCATAACTTACTTTTAATGGAGTGGATAACATGCCAGAATTTTCTAATCCATTTTCAGGGTTAAAATCTGATAGAAAATTAACTCATGATGAATTAGTTAGAGCTATTCGTTATATGATTTCAGCTGAGTATGAAGCTATACAACTTTACATGCAATTGGCAGAATCTACGGATAATGAACTTGCAAGGGAAGTATTAATAGATATAGCAAATGAAGAAAGAGTACATACTGGCGAATTTTTGAGGTTATTAAAAGAACTTGAACCAGATGAAGAGAAATATTACAACGAAGGAGCTATGGAAGTTGAAGAAGAAATAAAAAAGTTAAAAGGCGAACTTTAATCGTCTATGTCTTTTAAAATTCTATTTGTATTAAAGTTTACTTTTGTTAATAAAGAAGGATTTTTGTTTATTATTTGCTTGATGTCTATGTCATTTTTGTTGTTAAAAAATGGAGCAATAATTAAGTGTTTTCCGTTACAGTATTTTTGGAGGGTTTTTATATCTTCTTTTTTTATAAATGGCATATCTGTTAGGAAAATGGCAACATATTCGGGAAGAATATCTGTGCTTTTTATTTCTTTTATTGCTAATTTAATTGATGTACTGATGCCCTCTTTATAATTTTTGTTTTTAAGAATAAAAAAATTGTCTGGAATTACAAAATTTCATAAAGGATTAACAACTATGTAATTTTTATCGAAATTGCAACTTTTTACTAAATCTATTACCATTTGAAGCATAAATTTATCGCCAATAGTATGTAGTAATTTTATTCCATTTTTATACCTTTTTCCTTCACCTGTGGCTAAAATAATTGAATATATATTTTTTTGCATTTTTATCCCCTTTAAATATTGTACCATATAAAAAATCTCTCTGCAGATGCAGAGAGATTTTTTTTAATATCCTCTTCCCCTTCCGTAGCCTAAACCTCTTCCAAATCCGCGATGGCCCATTCCTTTCCCCATACCTCTAAGTGAGGGATTCTCATAGTTTGGTCGAATTGCGTTTTTGGGACATTTTTCCATACATAAACCGCATCTTGTACAAATGTTATTGTTTATAAAAGGATAACCATCGTCTTGGATGAAGATAGCATTTTCCACGGGACACACATTAACACAAATTTTACATTTTACACAATCTTCTTTCTTTACCCATGGCATAATATCACCCCTGTAGTTGCGTTTTAACTAACTCCAATGCTTTACTTACTTCGGGTGTGTCCACTGTAATGGATATGTATCCAAGTTCTTCAAGCCTTTTTTTAGAACTTCTTCCCATAGACATTCCTACCCATACTTTGCAGTCTCCTAAAAATTCAAGAATTTCATCCACTTTTGCATGTAAGTGAGTTTCTGTATATGGATTTTGCCTTTCTTCTTTTTTTACAAAATTTGTTCCATCAAATTCGTAAATCAAATAGGTATTAGAGTGACCAAAATGTTTTGGATTTATTGTTTTTCCATCTACTGTTCCTATTGCAACTAACATAATATCACCTTAATTTGTTGCGTTTTCGGTTTTTTCTAGTTTTCCATTCTTGAAGTTTTCAATTATATTTTTTATTGTGTCTTTTTGTGTTATATAAACATCTATTTTTGCAGCTTTAAGAACATCAAAAGCGTTTTTTCCTACACTTTGAGAAATTAATGCTTTAACACCTTTGTTTGCAAGTGTTTGAGAAACTTTTGGGCCTTTACCATGTGCTTCTGATGAGTCATTTTCTATAACTTCTACTATTTCATCTTTGTCAGTATCGTAAATGATAATGTACTCTGCCCTTGCGTATCTGTCGTTGATCATTGAATCAAGAGTTCTGTCTTCAGATGGAATTGCTATTTTCATGCTTTTTCCTCCTTTTTTATGATTTTAATTAATTTTTTGTATATTTCCATTATTGCCTTTGCCGCTTTACTATCTTTAAATGTAACTATAGGTTTACTTTCAAGGATTGCATTTTCTACAGTCTCGTCAAATGGAATTTTTCCCAGTATTGATATGTTTTCTTTTCGACAAAAACTTTCTATTTCTTTTGAAATTTCTTCATTAATGTCGTATTTGTTAATTACAATTGCAAAATCTCTTTTAAAATGTCTAACGGTATCTATGATCCTCTTTAAATCATGTATACCACTTAAAGTTGGTTCCGTGACAATTATTACAAAATATGTGGCAGCAATTGATGAAGTTGCTGGACAACCGATACCAGGTGCACCATCGATTAAAACTATTTCTTTGTTTAGATTTTTAGACTTTTCTATTGCTAATTTTCTAACCTCTGCAACCAATCCTCCTGAAGTTTCTTCACCTGGAGTTAAGTTTCCATGGACTATATTTTTTGTTTCGGAGGTAGAATAATAAAATTTACCAGATAATGATTCTTCCAGTTTAATGGCGTTTTGCGGACATGAAATTACACACGCATTACAACCTTCACAGGCATATGGATCAACTTTATATGAACCGTCAAACACAATTGCTTCAAATCTGCATACTTTTTTACATATCCCGCAATTATTGCATTTTTCGTGATCAATTATTGCTTTTTTTCCACCGTAGTATTCATGTTCTTCTAATACCTTTGAATTAAACATTAGGTTTAGGTTTGCCGCATCCACATCACAATCTGCTAGAATTGCATTGTCAAATAAAATTCCAAGTGAAGAACTTAATGTTGTTTTACCAGTTCCACCTTTACCACTAACTATTGCTATTTGTTTCATTTTACCAGCTCCTTTATTGTTTCATAAACTGCAATGAATTTTTCTTGGTAATCTGGGAGATATTCTGTAAATAACTTTCCTTCGGAGTAAATTTTTGCAATTTGTTTTTCAAAAGGAATTCTCATTAAAATTGGTATGCTTTTTTCAGCAGCATAATTGTCAATTATTTTTGTTTTGGGGTTATCACGATTGATTATGATGCCTGAAGGAATGTTCATTTCATTAACAAGTTCCAAAGCTAGTTTTAAATCATGTAATCCAAAGATTGTGGGTTCTGTAACAAGAATTGCAAAATCGATATTTCTTAGCGTTTCAACAACTGGACATGAACTTCCAGGTTGCGAATCAATTATTACAATTTCTGCGTTATTATCAATATGTTTTTTCAATTGTCTAATGATTTTGACACCAGAGGGTTCGCCTATGTTTAATAATCCCATTCCAAACTTTAGATTTTCATTTACTTTTCCTAGCATTATTTTGCCTATGCTTTTTGGACTTTCAGTTATGGCATTTACAGGACATACCATTTTACATACTCCACAACCATGACACAAGCTTCTAAAAATCATAGCTCCAGATTCAAAAACTGATATGGCACCAAATTGACAGTTTCTTGAACATTCACCACATCTAATACATGTGTTATTATCGACAACAGGAAGTAAAAGTTCAACGTTTTCTTCATGGGTAAATGAAATATCGAAAAAAATGTGATCATTCGGCTCTTCAACGTCTGCATCAAGTAATTGCACAATTTTTAATTTGGATAATGTCCATGCAAGGTTTGTTGAGATAGTTGTTTTACCTGTTCCGCCTTTTCCACTTAGAATAGCAATCTTCACGTAAGCCCCTCCTATATGTTAATTACATATATATACTTAGATTATATAATATCTTATTACATATGTCAATTTATGGGTACATACTGGAAAAATTTTTCTTGTTAAAAGGATGGTTACTCATTTGGGAGGATTAGAAAAAGAAGTTCAAAAATATATTATTCAAATTTTCGAAACTTTCATAATGAATTTATCTATGACTTTTTTAACTTTTAGTAATTCCTCTTTGCTTTTTTTTAAGTATTCTATACCTTTTGGGGTTATATAATAAATTTTTTTTGAAGGTCCTTGGCGATTTGTATCCCATTTTGAATAAATTAATTTTTCGTTTTCTAATTTTGTCAAAATTCTATATAGATTTCCCATTTGACCTAGGCCTATAAGTTGAATTCCGAATTCTGAAAGTCTGTTAGCAATTTCATAACCATGAATTGGTGTTTCAGCAATAATTAATAAAATGAATGGTTCGATAAATGTTTTTCTGTACCTTCCAGCACCTTTTTTCATATTTACCTCCATTTTTATTTATTCGATTTTGAATAAAACAATATTTTTCAAAATTTAATGTTTTTAGCTTTGTTCACTTTTAAACACTAAGCTTAGCAAAGTATGAATATCTCTTATTCTTTTAAAAATGAGCAACACAAGGTTATAAAACCAAAATTGTTGTAGTATGAAACTATATTGTAATACAAACAAGATGATTCCAATTATTCCAAAACCTGTTAAATCAAGTAAAGCATCAATTTCTGGAAGAGAAGGTTTGTTTTTGTTTATTTTTCGTTCGATGTATTTGAGAATTCCGAGAATAACAGCATAAAAAAATGAAATTTGAAATTTGGTTAAAGCACTCCATACGCCAAACGTAGTTGCAAGTGCTTTACCACCTTTAAACTTTAAAAATGGTGAAAATGCATGCCCAAGTATTGGTGAAAGTGCAAGAAATATAATTCTTGAATCATCAAGACCAATAACTTTGGCAAAATAATAAGCAGGAAGATAACCTTTTAAAAAATCTAAAGATGCCCCTAAAATTCCATAGGTTAAACCAGCAGCATATCCAAGATTAAAAGCTCCTGGATTTCCTTCACGAATTTCCTTTAAATTTATTCCTTTTAGACGTGCAAGCCAATAAGAAAACATGATAGCTCCCGAAAAAAAGCCTATTAAAGACATTATTAAAATCATTTTGTCCTCCGCTTATGGTTTTGCATTTCTAGTATTATTATACTCTAAATGTTAAATTTTTTGTATATTTTTTGAAAAATGTTATATAATGAGAATGAGGTGATAATGTGATACTAATTCCTATGCCAAAAAAAATTAAAATTAAAAATGGTATATTTGAGTTAAAATCCGGTAGCTATGTTTATTTATCAACGAAAAATTTATTCAAAAGTGTCAAAAAATTAAAAAATTATTTGAAAAGGTATGGAGTTAATGTTTTGATTTCGTATTATAAAGGAAGTAAAACGTCAATAGTTGCTGAAGTTAACAGAGGAAGAGTAAAAGAAAAGTCAGGTTATAAATTAATTGTAACTTCAGATGGAATTAAAATTTATGGAAATAACAATCAAGGTCTTCATTATGGACTTATGACTCTTATCCAGATAATCAAAAATTATGGTACTGTAATTCCTGTTTTGGAGATACATGATTGGCCTGAAATTGAAAACAGGGGTGTGTTAATTGATGTAAGCAGAGATAAAGTTCCAAAACTAGAAACTTTATTTCAATTGGTGGATTTATTTTCAGAATTAAAATATAACCAACTTCAGCTTTATACTGAACATACCTTTGCATATCGTGAACATGAAAAAGTTTGGAAGGGTTATTCTCCATTTACCAGTGAGGATATTATAGAACTTGATAAGTATTGTAGGGAAAGATTTATAGAACTTGTACCTAACCAAGCTTCCTTTGGACATATGGAAAAATGGTTAGTGCATGATGATTATAGTTATATGGCAGAAACATCTGAGTTTGATACTTTGTGGGGAAGGCATTTTGATAGACCGTTTACATTATCTCCAGCCGTTGAAGATAGCATTAAATTTTTAGCTTCATTGTATAATGAATTACTGCCGCATTTTAGAAGTAAATTATTTAATGTTAATTGTGATGAAACTTTTGATCTTTGTATGGGAAAGTCAAAGAGTCTTTGCAAAAAATATGGCAAGGGAAAGGTATATCTTGAATTTGTAATGAAAATTTACAATATAGTAATTAGTCATGGAAAAAGAATGATGATGTGGGGAGATGTTTTGAAAGAATATTCAGAATTATTGAAAAACGTACCTAAAGATATTGTTGTTTTAATATGGGGTTATGAAAAAGATCATCCTTTTGAGAAAGAATGTTCTATATTTAAAGATTTTGATTTTTATGTATGTCCTGGAACTTCAAGTTGGAATTCTATTTTAGGAAGGGTAGAAAATGCTATTTTGAATATAAAAAATGCTGTTAAAAATGGGTTAAAATATAAGGCAAAAGGTTTTCTACTAACTGATTGGGGAGATAATGGTCATTGGCAACATCTTCCAATTTCGTTTGTAGGTTTTTTATATGGGGCTGCGCTTAGCTGGGGATTTAATGAAAATAGTGATTTAAATTTAGAGGAAGCATTGAATAAGATTGGATTTAATGGAGAAGAATTAGGAGGAATACTATGTAATATTGGCAATGCTTATAAATTAACTGGAATTGAAGTCCCTAATTCTACATTGTTTGCTTTACCGCTATTATTTCCTGAAAAAGTTCTTTTAACTGATAAAATGGTAAAAATGTTAAAACTGGAAAATTTGAACAAAACAAAAGAAATTTTGGAAGGGAATTTTTCGCTACTGAGGCAATCCAATGCAGAAAATTCAAATGATTTGATAAAAGAAGAAATAAAGAATTCTATAGAAATTGCTTTATTTTCTGTAGATTTACTGATTTCACTTTTAAAAACAGGATCAAATTCAATTACGGGATTACCTAAAGTTGTAAAACAAGAATTTAAATATCGTTTTGAAAAGATTGTTGATGACTATAAAGCTATCTGGAAGAAAAGAAATAGAGAAGGAGGGTTGAATGAAAGTTTGAAAAAATTAACTAAGATTTGTAGTTATTTAGAATAGGAGGTGAACAGAATGCCAGAATTTTCCAATCCGTTTTCAGTTCTAAAACTTGATAGAAAATTAACCAAAGAAGAGCTGATTAGAGCAATTCGTTTCATGATTTCAGCTGAATATGAAGCTGTTCAACTTTATATGCAGCTAGCTGAGTCGATTGATGATGAACTTGCTAAAAACGTATTAATTGACATTGCAAACGAAGAGAAAGTTCATGCAGGTGAATTTCTAAGATTGTTGAAAGAGCTTGATCCTGAAGAGGAAACGTTTTACAAAGAAGGTGCAAAGGAAGTTGAAGAAGAGATTGAAAAATTAAGAAGTAAAAAGTAATTTTTGAAAGTTAAAAAACTTTTTAGGGAGGCATTTGCCTCCCTTTTATTTTTCTTGTAGAAAAAGGCAAGTTCTGGTATAATTAATTCGTAAAACGAATTAAAAGGAGAAGTTGTATGAGCGCTCCCGTTAAAATAATTCTTTTTACTTTTTTTAACGGTATTTCTAGAAACATTTACCAAGTTTTGTTCAATCTTTACCTTAAATCGTTGGGATATGATAATGAAATAATTGGTACAATTATGTCATACAATCTTTGGGGCGGAGCTCTACTTGCTCTCCTGATTGGTTATTTTTCAGATAAAGTTGGAAGAAAAAAGGTACTTTTTTTGATCCAACCTTTTATTGTTGTTTTTGCTATAATGAGATTGTTCCCTTTATCAGCTAATTATTTATATATATCATCGTTTTTATATGGAGGCTTAAACGCCTCAACTCGTATACTTTCAGATGTATTTATTGTTGAAAATACACACAATAAAAATAGGGCAAAGTTTTTTGGATTGAATTTTGGAGCTAATATGTTAACTGGTGTGCTTGGAAACGCAACAGGAGGAATTTTAGGGGATCTTTTTGGTTTTAAAAATGTAATGATTTCAGCAATGATATTGAGATTATTTGCTATTGTTCCTATGTTAAATTTAGAAGAAAAAAGAATAAAAAAAGGTAAATTTCTTTTAAATGATTTCCAAAAGAAAGTTTTTAGCTTTTATATTTTTTCAACAGCAAGTGTAGGATTTGGTGCAGGCTTGTTTATTCATTTTGGAAATGTGATCTTTTACGATTTATTTTCTCTGAGTGCAACTTTAATTGGATTTATTCTTGCATTTGCCCAACTTGGAACAAGTATAGGTTCTGCTTTCTCACATAAACTTGGGAAAAAATTTGGTGCAGGACGTTTACTTCTTATTTCGCATTTTATAGTGCCTATATTGATTTTTATGTTAGCAATTGTAAGAGAACCAATAATTTTTACTACAATCTATGTTAGTAGATTTACCATAATGAATATGGTAAATCCAATTTTTAATACATTGGTTTTATCATTTTTACCCTCAAATATACTAGCGTCTAGTGCAGGGATAAGAAATTTTGCAAATAATGGAATGCGAGCAATAGCCGCAATGGTATTTGCAAATTTAGCCACTGGAAACGAAGGTTATTTTTATATTTTTATAATAAGTGCAGCATTTTACTTTATCAACGCAGTTGTTACATTCATTTTTTATAAAAATCTAAAAGGTAAGGATAAGGAATTTTATGAACATTGATCAATATCTTTTAGTATTCTATCCGTGTTAAAGTTTATTTTGAAGACAAGTTCAGGATTTTCTATAATTATTTGTTTGATTCCAGTGTCTCCATTGATAGTGAAAAGTTTTTCGAAAAGTGAGTGATGGATAAATGTTGGAAATCCCTTTTTTCCTTTATAAAATGGAGCAATAATCTTATTTTTTCCATCACAATATTTCAAGATTTTTTTTACATCTTCTATTTTTATGAATGGCATATCAGCTAAAAAAATGGCAATATATTCTGGAATGTCTATAGAAGTTATTATTTCACTAATTGCTAATTTTATTGACGAAGAAATTCCTTTTTTATAGTTATGATTTTCTAAAATAACAAAATCGTTAGGCACTTTAAATTTGTTTTTTAAATTTTGCCAGTTAGGATTAACTACTAGATAATTTCTTCTGAAATTACAACTTTTTACTAAATTTATAACCACTTGAAGCATAGGTTTTTCACTAACTAAATGTAGTAATTTGTTTCCTTTACTATATCTCTTCCCTTCACCAGCAGCTAATATAATTGAATCTATCGATTTTTTTCTAGATTTATTAAATATTTTTTCCATTTTAACCCTCCTGTGAAACCTCCAAGATCATTTTTTGATACAACCCTATGACATGGAATATATATAGGTAAGGGATTAGCAGCCATAGCAAAGCCGATAACTCTTGGGTTAATGTTTAGTTCCTTTGCAATTTTTCCGTATGTTTCGGTAGTACCATAAGGAATGTTATAGACGTAATTCCAAATTTTTTTAAAAATAGGACCTCCACTTATTTTTACAGTAAAATCAAATTTTTTTCTTTTTCCCTCGAAATATTCTTTAATTTGTTTGGTAAATATCCCACAATCTTTTTCTTCCAAAAATTCATCAGAAAGTTCAATTTTTACTAAATTGTCATTTTCTACATATATAACAACTGTTCCAATTTTTAGCGGAACTAGCCCAATTTTCATAGATATATTCCCCCTAAATGTGTTTACAATTATTATATCATCTTAAAATTCATTTTAAAATAGTAAATTTGTTATAATAAAGATATGAAGAATAAAAATTATAAAGTGTTCTTTAAAGTTGTTTTTTCAATTTTTCTCCTTTTACTCTCGTTACTCAATTTAGGTTTAACAGTGATGATTTTGTTTCTGATAGAGTTACCATTAATCAGAAAATCTTTACTTGGGAAATTGCCTTTAGATATAGAAAAAAAACCATGGAGCAGAGTGAAAACATTAAAATACAAAGAAAATTTATGGCTTGATATTTATTACCCAAAATCAAAAGGCCCTTATTCTTTAGTCTTTTTTGCTCATGGTGGTGGTTGGATAAGCGGATATAGAAAACAACCTAATAATTTATCTTGGTATAGATTTCTTGTAAATAATAATTTTGCTGTAGCAACTATTGATTATAGATATGCTTACTTTAATGACATAGAGATATTATTGGATAATTATGAAAGTGCCTTAAATTTTATTGTTAAAAATAATAAACATTTAGAAATAGATGTTAACAATATTAGTCTAATGGGTTTATCGGCAGGTGGGCATTTGTCTTTATATTATGCCTTAACAAAGAAACCTGATGTAAAAAATGTAGTTGCATTTTATTCCCCTTCGGATTTAAAAGATATATGGAAGACTGATTCATTATTTGCCAGATTTGCCGTTTCTGTTACTTTGAAAAGATTTCCGAAAAAATCCAAGGAAATATATGAAAAATATTCTCCGATTAATCATGTGAAAAAGGGTTTAATGCCAATTTTACTAGTTCATGGATTAAAAGACAATGTTGTTCCATGTATTTCTTCTGTTAAAATGTACAAGAAACTGAGAGAATATAAAAATTCAGCAAAGTTATTACTTCATCCTAATGGTGATCATGGATTTGAGTTCGTTTTAAAAGACGAGAGGACGAAAGAAATATTAAGAGAAACTATAAAGTTTTTAAGAGGTGAGTTTAATGATAAGTTTTGATTATAAATACGTTCCGCCAGAATATACATCAGGATATATCTTAAAATCTAAAAATTTTAGAGTATCTTATATAAAGTTTAAAAGTATGTATAAAAAAGCAGAAAGAGGAACAGAAATGGTTGAGATTTATCTATTTGAACCGAAAAGTAATATTGCCGGTACTTTAGTAATCTTGCATGGATTAGGTACTAATAATGTCCCATTTTTATTGTGGATGGGAACTCATCTGGCTAATGCAGGGATCAGAACTGTAATTCCAATATTACCTGGTAATTTTACCAGAGTACCTAATGGTTCCATGAGTGGAAAGGATTACTTTTCGGTTAATATTGAAAAAGCAACTAAGTTTTGGGAACATGCAATTGTTGATATGCTAAGTGTTGTTGAATTTTTGAAAAATAACAATTTATGGCACGAAAATAATTGTTTATTTGGATTTTGCCTTGGAGGAATGATCGGAGTTATATTGAATGCTATTAGTGATGATTTTAAACGAACAATTTTAATGGCTACAGGTGGAGATATTGCTACACTAATTTGGTATTCTCCAACTCTTTCTTTTATGAGAAAAGAATTTAAAAAAGGTTTGGGGAAAGAGTTTTACATAAATTCACAAGAAAAGTTTTTAAAAATTTTTAAAGACGATATTGAGAAATTAAAGCAATTTAAAACTGTTGAAGAAATGCAAAAGAGTGATATTCATCCTTTTTTAAAGGTTGATCCTATTGCTTGTGCAAAGTTTGTAAATCCAGATAAAATTATCTTTATTGAAGCATTATTCGATAAGGCTCTTCCAAAGAAAACTAGAAAATTACTTTGGAAGACATTAGGTAAACCAGAACATCATTACATTTTTTCAGGTCATGTGACTTGGCTTCCTTTTCAGTATTTTTTAGCAAAGTTTATACTAAAAAAAATGAATGCTAAAGAATTTAGAAGGCAATTAAGGTTACTTGAAAAAGTCAAGTATGAGGATAAAAAATAATAATATCATTAATATTATTATATCTTTAGAAAGGGAATAAATAATGAAAAATTATTTTTTAATTTTATTTTTAGTGGGTATAATTCTATCTAACTTATTGTTACCTGATAAATATAAAAGATTAATTATTTTGGAAGAATATGAGCAAGAGTTAAAAATCTTAAAAAACGAACATAACAAAAAAAGCGAGGTGAAAAATGTGTATATTTTAGGTCATAGAGGTTATCCTAAAAAATATGTTGAAAATACCTTAGAGTCCTTTAAAGGTGCTATTGAGGCAGGTGCTGATGGTGTAGAACTTGATATATGGAAAAGTAAAGACGGAATAATTATGGTGTCCCATGATAATAGTTTGGAAAGGGTATTTAGGGTAGATTTATCAATTAAAAGTTCAACTGCGAGTGAAATAAAAAATAAGGCTCCTGTTCCAACACTTGAAGAAGTGTTTAATATTATTCCGAAAGGAAAGATAATAAACATTGAAATTAAAGATAAAGAAGCTGGTGATGCAGCTGTTGAACTTGTAAAAGAACACGATTTATCTGAGTACGTAATTTTTAGTTCTTTTGATCATGAGATTATTACTGAACTTTCAAAAAAATATGATAATGAGAAATTCGGCTATTTGTTCGATGAACGTCACACTTATTTAACTTTGAATGATTTAAAAAAATTGTTTGAACCGAAAAATATTTATAGTGCACATATTCCAATTCAACTATTAGTTCATGATAGAGAAATGTTTTTGAAGTTGATTGAACTTTTGAGATATTTAGATAAAAAAATTGTTTTGTGGACAGTTAATGATGGAAGTATAATCAAAGAATTTAAACCTGATTATATTATCACGGACGAGGTTGAAAAATTGGTAAACATTTTCAAATAAAAAGGAGCTAGGTTAACCTAGCTCCTTTTTAGAATACTATTTTAAATTAAATCACATTGAGTTTTTTTCCAACTTTTTCAAATTTTTCTAGAGCAAAATCTAGATCTTCCTTTGAATGGGTTGCACTGATCATTACCCTAATTCTTGCTTTTCCTTTAGGAACTGTAGGATAGCCAATCGATTGTGCAAATATTCCTTCATTGAATAATTCCTTACTAAATTGTGTTGAAAGTTTGGCGTCATAAAGCATTACAGGAGTAATTGGGGTTTCACTTTCTCCGGTATCAAATCCTAATTTTCTCATTTCATTTTTGAAGTATTTTGCATTTTCCCAAAGTCTATTAACTCTTTCATCTGATTCCTGGAGAATTTTAGTGGCTTCAAGAGCAGCAGCGGTATCTGCTGGAGAAAGAGGGCTACTAAACAGGAATGGTCTAGCTTTTTGTTTAAGATATTCAATCAATTCTTTTTTTCCAGCAATGTATCCTCCAAGTACTCCGAAAGCCTTTGAGAGTGTACCAATTTCAATGTCAACTCTACCATGTAAACCAAAGTGATCAACTATTCCCCTGCCATGGCTTCCAAGGACTCCTTCTCCGTGAGCATCGTCAACCATGACCATAGCATCGTATTTTTCAGCGAGTTCTACAATTTCTGGAAGTGGTGCTAAATCTCCATCCATACTGAAAACTCCATCAGTTATTATTAATTTTCTCCTGGCTCCTTGTTCGTTTGCTTCTTTTAATTTTTTTTCAAGATCTTTAACATCTCTGTGTTTCCAAACAAATCTCATAGCTTTAGAAAGGCGTACACCATCAATTATACTTGCATGATTGAGTTCATCAGATAGGATCGCATCTTTTTCGTTAGTAATTGCGGGTATAACAGCTTGATTAGCGACAAAACCAGACTGGAGAAAAATTGTTGCTTCAACTTTTTTAAATTCTGCCAAAGTTTTTTCCAATTCTTCGTGTAAAGAAAAAGTACCGGCGATGGTTCTAACGGCTCCAGGCCCTACACCCCATTTTTCAATTGCTTTAATTGCTGCGTTTTTTAATCTTTCTTCATTTGCAAATCCAAGATAGTTGTTAGAACAAAGATTTAAAACTTTTTTCCCATTTATAACTAGCCACGCTCCTTGTGGAGATTCAAGAGTTCTTATATATGTATAAAGTCCTTGTTCTTTTAAATTTTCAAGTTCTTGTGCAAAAATACTATAATCGAACATAAATTCACCCCCTAATCAAGATTTAATACAACTTTACCACATTTTTTATTTAACATAAGTTCAAATCCTTTTTCCCATTGTTCAAATGGCAAGATGTGAGTTACAACTTTTGATAAATCTACTTTTTTATTTCTAAGGAGTTCATCAGCGATTTTCCATGTGTCAAACATTCTGCGCCCAGTTATACCATATATTGTAATTCCTTTCATTATAACGAGAGAGTCCAGATTGATATCTATACTTCCACCAAATATTCCCAGTAAAGATGCTTCTCCACCCATAGTTACACATTTTAAACCATCTTCAAGTGCTTTTTTATTACCACTCATTTCTAGAAGTATGTCTACACCATCTTTAGTGATTGTGTAAACTTTTTTTATTAGATCTTCTTTTAACGGATTTATTATTATATCAGCTCCATTTTCTTTAGCCATTTGAATCCTTGTCGAATCTACTTCACTTGTAATTACTAAACTTGCTCCTGCAGCTTTTGCAACTTGTATGGCCATTAGTCCTATTGGTCCAGCTCCTGTGATCAAGACAACTTTTCCCGTTAAATCAGTTACTAAAGAAGTGTGTATTGCATTTCCAAAAGGTTCCATAACTGATGCAAAATCAAGAGGAATTTCCGCAGAGAATTTCCATAACACAGTTTCGGGAATTATAGCATATTCTGTAAAAACTCCATTTCTATCTACGCCTAATATTTCCAAATTTTGACATACATGCATTCTACCAGTCTTGCATTGTAAACAATGCTCGCATGGGATATGTGTTTCTGCAGAAACAAGATCTCCAATTTTAACTTGTGTAACTGCTTCTCCAACTGCTACAACTTCACCAGCCATTTCATGGCCAATTATCATAGGAGGTTTTATTCTCGTTTGTGACCATTCATCCCATTTATATATGTGGACGTCGGTTCCACATATAGAGGTTCTTCTAATTTTTACTAAAACTTCTCGAGGTCCCAATTTTTCTGGTTTTTTTACGTCTTTTAAAACAAAACCTGGCCCCGGTTTTTCTTTTAAAATGGCTTTCATTCTAAGCCTCCTCCCAATTTAATAGATTACCAAACATAATTATATATCTTAAACAGACATTAGTAAATCAAAGTTTAATATAAATAAATGAAATTACGGTTTTTTAAATTTGTTTAATGTAAAAAAGATTAAAAAAGAGCATTGATTATGAATTTCTCGATTTTCTTAAAAAAAGTTTGCCAGCTATGAATAATAGTAAGCCATATAACAACATTAAACCTAATCCGATTAAGTTATAAATATTATTACCAGTGGAGATTGAAAGAGAAGGTAAATCTAAAATAGCGATCAAGGGTATACCGATAGCCATTGAAATTCCACTGCCCAACACTAAATTTTCAGCTGCTCCTGATTCAAGTGCGGGATCAACTTCTCTTAGTAAAGCCATGCCTGTGGAAATTGTTCCTGTAAGCATACCATAAAATGCTATTCTATTTTCGACTTCGTGTTTTGTGAATGTCTTTTTTGTGATAGACATAATAAAGAGATACGTAAGAATTCCGGCTATAAATGTTAGAGTAAATATTCCCCAAAATTCTTGTTGGATTTTTGCAAGAACCACTGCACTTATTGAAGCAGTTACCATAAAGTCGAAGACACCACCGGCAATTCTTATTAACAGAAAATTGTTAAGATAATTTTCTCTTGCAAAATTTTTCTCTTTTAGTTTATTATAAAAATCTCTAAACATCATACCAAATATTGCACCTATAACAAAATGAAAGCCCCAAAGGACTGTCGAAAATGTTTGCCCAAAGTTTCCGAGAGGTGATAAAAGTTTTTCTAAAAAAATTAAGAATGTGTAAGTTAAAAGATAAATCATTCCAATAATTACTAATTGAATCGTCATGCCATCCATATCAGGAAACTCATAATCTTTTACTTCAATTGCTTTCTTTTCAACTAACACATTATTTTTTGCTTTTTTCCACTTGATTAAAAGCCAATTTAGAATAATGATTCCACCTATTGTTGCCCAACCAAATCCAGCAGCGGCAATTGCTAGACCAACAGAGCTTCCACTGTGAAGACCTAATAGTTCCCATTGATGGTCTATTGAAAATGCTTGGCCTGGTCCCTGACCAAAACCAAGAGGAATTATATATCCTATTGCTGGTGAAAAGTTTTTATCAAATAGATGAATTATAAATCCAAAGGAAACACCAATGATACCTTGAAAAAGATATGTTCCGACTATTATGAGACCAGCACCGAAGTAACTTTTATTGCCATTTTGTTCAATTTTTCGCAAGGATAAGGCGATAAATCCTATTGCCATGAGATGATAAATTATTTTGCCAAGAAATTCCACATCTATTTGTACAAGGTTAAGCAAATTTGGTCCAATAATAAAGCCAATAAAACCTGCTAAGATAGAATTTGGAATAAGGACTTTCCTTAATAAAGGTATAAAACGTTTCAACAAGATAGCTATAGTGAATAATCCAGAAATAATAAAAAATGTTTCAATTGTTGCTGTAAACATCTTTATACCTCCTCAGTAGGTAGTATAATAATAAACTTTCATTTTCTGTTTTAATTCTGATTATATATTTGTTTTCATATATAAACTCGGTATATCTCTTCAGAAATGTGGAAAGTCCTTTTATATTTTTGTATTCGAGGAAAACATTTCCAATTTTTATTCCATTATTCCGAATTTTTATAATTCCGTTTATTACTTTTTTGTGTTTGTAGTTATTCTTTTCTTCTATAAATAGTTTTGCTTTGCTGAGTTGCGTGATTTTATCAAATTGTTTGTTCAATATTCTAACTTGGTTATTTAAAAAATAATCAATTCTTTGGCCGTTCAAATATCCATATTCATCAATTGTAAAGCTTTGATTGCACTTTTCACACAGGGCATAGTTTCCTTTATTATGTATACTTCTAAAACTACCACAGTTTGGGCAATACCATAGAATTCTTTCTATTCCACTTGTTCGATTATTCCCCCAAAATTTGATTTTTTCTTTTTGTTGCCATTCCTATTCATTGTGTTTTATAAAATCTAATGCTTCTTTTCCATGAAATTGTTTTACTTCTAAAATTATTTTTCCTTTTCTACCATAATTTGCCCATCTAGGATTTGATAGATATCCTCCCTTAATTCTTATAGATACAATTGGTACTTTGACCATTTCTAACAATTTATCTGTTCCCGATGGTAGTTCTTGAAAATTTCCATCCCAGGTAACCGAGCCTTCCGGAAAAATACCTACTACATTTCCGTCTTTTAAATTTCTTAAGATACCTCTAATTGTTCCTATATCTGGCTCACCTTTTTGTTTAGAAATAAATTTTAAAGACTTAAATAAAGGACCTATTATGATTCTATTAAAATTACCTTTAGCAACTACCCAACAAATTGGCATTTTAAAAAATGTACTAATAAACAGAGGATCAAATGTATGTGTGTGATTTGCAATTAAAAGGAAGGGGGGAGATGGGAAATTTCCTTTAAGAATTAAATTGTAATGTTTTTTGAAAAAAGGAGCTAAAACAGGTCTCAGAAGCCATATTGGCTGCATAAAATCCCTCCTACATTTTGTTCGCATAAGAAATTATATCATACCTTGCTATAATAATAATATGTTATAATAAAGTGCAACAAAATTATTAGTAAACTTTGATATTTCTGGTGTAAAATGATTATAGTAGCAAAAGATTTAACAGATGCGATAAAGTTAAAATGTACTTGGGATATATTTGAATTTTTTAGTTTGATAAAATTTTTTTAAAATACATATGTTATTTTTTGTATATGTATTTTTTAAACAATGTTGATGGAAATTTAAAAGCTAGAAAGGGGAGAAAAAATGCGAACAAATAAAGAAAGTGTTGTGAAACTTTCTATAATGGTAGGAGTTGCTCATCCTGTAACAAGAGTTCCTGTTCTGGACAAAGATGGAAATGTTTATTATTTCCCCGGAGTTGGTGGAATAACTTACAATTTTGGTCTAGGAGATAATGCGTTCAAGATGCATGGTGATCACATAGAACCTGATGTATCGGCAAAGAATAATGACAAAAATTTTAATGATACTTGTATGTCTCTTGCATGTATTGGTAACAGTGCAGAAGTTGTTTCAGGTGATGCGAAAGGAATGAAAGGTTACGTAATAGGGAAACATGGAGGAATACAGCATATTTTGATTTATTTTGAAAATAAAGAAAAATTAATGATTGGTGACAAAATTTTAATAAAAGCTTGGGGGCAAGGATTAGAGCTTCTGGATTATCCTGATGTTAAAGTTTTTAACATTGATCCTGAGTTATTTGAAAGATTGCCAATAGAAGAAAGGTTTGGAAAAATCATTGTTCCTGTTGTTGCAGAAATTCCTGCTCATTTAACAGGATCAGGGATAGGAGCTTCTAATCCGATAAGTATGGACTATGATATAAATACTCATGATATGGAAGAGATTAGAAAATACCAAATTGATAAAATAAGAATAGGAGATATTGTAGCTATCAAAGATCACTATAATGGATACGGAATTGGTGGTTTTAGAAAAGGGGCTGTATCTATTGGGGTTGTTGTTCATTCAAATTGTATAAAGACTGGCCATGGCCCGGGAATAGTCGTTATAATGACCTCTCCTAATGATAGTATAATTACTGAAAAAGTGGATAAAATGAATATAAAAGATTATTTGTGATCTTTGATTCCTTTCACGTTTATTATTTCAAAATCATTATGAAGAATGTCAAAAAATAATATCTTATTTAATAATGCGTCCTCGAAATTTCCTTCAAGAATTTTTAGACCTTCGGATACTTGAAAAGAAGCTGCAATTAATACTGTAGGAGGGATTACTTGCCAACATTGGGTAGAATAATATCCTAAGAAAATCTCTTTTAGAGATTTAGTTATTCCTGGGTATATTACTGTTATTTCACCTCTATACTCTTCTACAGAACCATGAATCAAAGGCACTTTGTACTTTAATGAAAGTTCATCGAGATCGAATCTGCTTTCAGTATTATCAAGGCAATCAAAGATTATGTCAAAATGTTTGTTTAATTTTGTGTGTTTGGTAATTTTTTCAGGAAATATATCTATATTACACTCGGGATTAATTTTCAACAATTTTTCTTTAGCAACTTGTACTTTGCTTTTTCCAATATCAGTGCTATCAAATAATATTTGTCTATTTAAGTCTGGGGGATCTATTTCTTTTGGATCATAAATTGTTATGTTTTTGAATCCAATTCTTACTAGATTTTGCAGAACTGTTGAACCAAGTCCTCCAGCACCTGCAACAAGAATGTTGCTGTTTTTTATTTTATGTGATAATTTTTGATATAGTTTTATATGCCTTGATACATCTAACATTATCCACCACCTACCGGCATGATTATAGATAAATCGCCGTCTTCCAATTGTTCCTTTTTTAAAATATTTTCGCCGTTGTTGTGAATCACAACGGAAAATCTTAATTCCTTACCATTTTCTTTTAAGACAACAAAAGTTTTATTGTTTTCTTTGTCGATTATAAAATTAAGAGTTTTACCAATTTTTTTACTTATTTCTTTGAAAATATCATCTAAATTGCCAAAATTAACTTCTAACTCCTTTATTCCAATTAAATATCTTATACCTCCAATAAAATTCACCTTCATTTTCATCACCTCAAAATCCTAATTTTGTCAGTTTTTCTGGCTTAATTTTTTTAATAATTTCGTCTTTAGAAATATTTTCGGTTTTAGAGAGCAATTCAATAGCTTTAAAAAGGTCATAATTTGCTTCTTTAATTGCCTTTGATACCTTTTCATATCCAAATAGGTTAATTAATGGAGTAAGATTAGAAACAGATTTTCTTAGATTTTCTTCACATTTTTCTTCGTTTACTTTTATTTTATTTATATATTCGGCAAGAGAAAAACAAGAATTTTTTAAGAATTTAATTGATTTTAGTGTGTAATGTACGATAATAGGAGCAAATTGATTTAATTCAAGATTTCCTTGAGAACACGCATGATTTATTAGACTATCATGTGAAAAAACTGCTAAAGATAGTTGTATAACATATTCTGGGATTATAGGATTAATTTTTCCTGGCATTATTGAGCTACCTATTTGTATTGGGGGAAGAATCAACTCGCCAATTGCAGTATTAGGGCCACTTGCAAGTAACCTTATATCGTTAGAAATTTTGAATAAGTTTACTGCTAAAGATTTTAAAAGCCCATGAACTTCTGCGAACACGTCCATGTTTTGAGTTGCATCAATTAAATTATCAGCTTTAGCAACTTTTATTTTAGTAACTTGTCTAAGAATTTCTACTATTTTGAGTATATAATCTTTGGGCGCTCCGATACCTGTTCCAATGGCTGTACCACCGAGATTAACATTTCTAATTCTTTCTTCAACTTTATTCAATCTCCATCGATCCCTAGCAAGAGCATCAGCCCATGCTCCAAATTCCTGACCTAACATAATTGGTGGCCCATCCATCAATTGTGTCCTTCCAACTTTTCTTATTTTATAGTATTCATGTTCTTTTTTTTGAATGGTATCTTGTAAAATAATTACTTGTTCTATTAATTCTCTTAGTCTTGAAATTACAGCTACTTTGCCTGCGGTTGTAAATGTGTCATTTGTTGATTGATGCATGTTTACATGTTCAATAGGTTTTATGTAACCAATTTCTTTCCCTATAAGTTGAGAAGCTCTATTGGCAATTACTTCGTTTATGTTCATATTGACGGAAGTTCCAGCTCCGCCAGATAAAGGATCAACAATTATATGTTTTATTAACATTTTCCATTCATCGGTTGCCTTAATAATTGCGTTGGCAATATTTTCATCAAGATAGTTCAATTCTTTATTTAAGATTGCTGCAGACTTTTTTATCATAAAATATGCCCATAAAAACTTTTCATCAAATTGTTCTCCAGTTATAGGAAATATTTCTGTTGCTCTTAATGAACTGATACCATACAAAGCATTATCTGGAATTTCTCTTTCACCTAAATAATCACGTTCTTTTCTCAAAATTCCACTTCCCTTGATATCAGTGGTTTAATAGTTCTGTCTAGTACTCCATGAAGATAAGAAATAACTACGCCATAATTTGTCATAGGAATTCCAAGCCTCTTAAACATTCTTACTCTTCTCATCATTGAAGCTCTGTTCATAACACATCCGCCGCAGTGGATTATAAGTTTTGCATCTTCAATTTCTGAAAGTTCAGGCATATCTACACCAGCCCAAACTTTGAATTCTAAAGAAACACCTGTGTGATTGGTCAACCATCTTGGAATTTTTATCCTTCCAATATCTTCGGTTAGAGGTCTATGAGTACATCCTTCCATTATTATTACTTTGTCACCATCTTTTAGTTTTTCAATTTCTTTAACGCTTTCAATAAAGTATTCTAAATCTCCCCTATATCTTGATTCCAAGATTGAGAAAGTTGTTAAAGGTACATTGTCAGGAATATCTGAAACAACTTTCATTACACTTTGGGAGTCTGTAACAACTAATTTTGGTTGTATACCAATGTTTTCAATAGCGTATCTTAATTCTCTTTCTTTTACGACAAGAACTAAAGCCTCACGGTCTAATCCTTCCCTTATTGCGTGAACTTGCGGCATTATTAATCTTCCTTTAGGAGCTCCAAGATCAATAGGTACAACTAGTATAACTAGCTCTCCACCATCAATTAAATCTGATAAAAATGGAATTTCTTCATCTTCAGGGATAATTTCGTGAAGGATTTTGCCCAAATTTTCAAATCCTTCTTTTTTAAGTGAAGATACAGTAATAATGGGCACATTGTATTTTGAATAACTTTCTTTTATTTTTTCGACATTTTTTAATATATCTATCTTATTTATTACTATGATAAAAGGAATTTCAAGATTTTCGAAAAGTTTGATTATATTTTCCTCAAAAGTTGTGAGTAGAGAATCAACTATCAGTATTCCTGCGTCTGCTCTATATAATATCTTTTTTGCCTTTTCGATTCTTTTTAAACCTAGTTCTCCTACATCATCTAGTCCTGGTGTGTCAATAAAAGTGATTGGTCCAACGGGATAAAGTTCCATAGTTTTAAATACAGGATCGGTAGTTGTACCTGCAACATTGCTTACAATTGAGATATTTTGGCCAATTAAAGCATTAAGAAATGAGGATTTTCCTACGTTTCTTTTTCCAGCTATTACTATATATTTTCTAAATCCCGAACTTGTTTTCATATAATCACCTCTGTAATTGCTTTCATTTCAATTATACCAAATAGTTTAAAATAAGTAAATTAGATTTGAGTAATCTCAAAAAGTTGCTGAGTGAAAAAATATAATTTTAAGACAATTATGTTATAATCAAATAAATAGAAAATTGATTTAACAATTTTATTCTCAGTTGAAGGATTAAACAATTCAAATATGCAATTTTCGTTTCTAATTACTGGTAGAGAGGTATATGAAAAAGAATTTTGTTTGGGGAGGTGGAGAAATGAGGAAAGTATATTTGATAGTTTTAAATGTAATTTTTTTAGGTTTTATACTTGTGGGTTGTTTTTCTGTAAAAACTTACCACAAACAACCAACATACGTTTATGCCGCAGGTGGGCTTGAAGGTTTGATAATTTTTGATGTTACAAATTCTAATAATCCAATTATTGTTGGAAGCTATAACACTGAGGGTTACTTATGTGCAGTAGATGTTATTGAAGATTATGCATATGTTGCAGATGGTAACAATGGATTATTAATTATAGATATAACAGTTCCTACAAATCCAAATTTTGTAGGGGCTATTGATACAATTGGTTATGCTAAGGATGTAAAAGTTGTAGAAAATTATGCGTTCGTAGCAGAAAATAATAAAGGTTTTGAGATCGTAGACATTAGTGATTTGACAAATCCAACAATAGTTGGTGGCTATGATACAGATGGTTATTCATCAGGTATAGACATTGTTGGTGATTATGCATATGTTGCAGATGGTAACAATGGATTAGTAATAGTAAATATTAGTAATTTAACTAATCCTGTTCTATCTGGTCATTTTAAATTAAAAGGTGCTCATAAGGTTGTTGTTAAAGATGATTATGCATATGTTGGTAGTTTTGATGGTTTGATGATAATCGATGTGAGTGATCCTACTAATCCTTCAACCGCTAGTATTCTCAACATGGAAAGCGAAGGTTATGAAATTGAGATTATTGGAGATTACGCGTACATAGCAAATGATGAAAGTGGTTTAGTAATAGTGGATGTTAGTAACCCTACTAGTCCAATGATAGTTGGTAACTATGATGTGAGGGGTTATTCATTTGGAATAGATGTTATTGGAAATTATGTATACTTAGCTGATGAAGTAGAAGGGCTTGTAATAGTGAATGTTAGCGATCCCACAAATCCTTTTTTAGAAGTTGTTAAAGGGTTTGGTAAAGCTAATAAAGTGATTGTAGAAGGGAATTATGCATATGTAGCTGATGATTATGACGGATTAAAGTTAATAGATATTTCTGAGCCTTTTAAACCTTTTGTAATGAGTGGTGTTTGGATGTCAGGAAATACATTGGATGTAAAAATTATTGGAAATTACGCATATGTGGTAAATAACGAAAATGATTTAGTAATAGTAAATGTTAGTGATCCTGCTAGTCTAATTGTAGTTGCTAGCTATGATGTAACAGGTTATCCGAATAGTCTGGATGTTGTTGGGAGCTACGCATATGTAATTAATAACTATAGTGTATTAAATATTATTGATATTGGCGATTTAAGCAATGTAGCTCTTTTAGGTAATTGTAATACAGGTGGAAGTGCCAGGAATGTTAAAGTAGTAGGAAATTATGCGTATATTGCTGATGGAAATAACGGATTAACTATAATAGATATTAGTATACCTACCAATCCTACAATTGTAGGAAATTATAGTGAACCAATAGGATATGGTGTTAATATAGATGTAGTTGGGGAGTATGCCTATTTAGCGTATGATTATTATGGTTTAAAAATAATAAATATAGCTGTTCCAACTAATCCAACATTAGTAAAGACTTTTGATACCCCTGGGAATGTTAGAGATATTAAAGTAGTAGGAAATTATGCGTATATTGCTGATGGTAACAACGGTTTAGTTATTTTAGATATAAGTGATCCAACGAATACAAGCTTGGTAAGTAATTATGACACAGAAGGTTACTCATCAGGCATATATGTGGAAGGGAACTATGCTTATGTTGCTGATGGTAACAACGGATTGTTGATTTTTGATGTAAGCACTCCATCTGAACCAGATTTAATATCGGATATGGAATGGATTAAAATTTTAGATGTTTGCGCTCAATGATTAACTAATTAATTGTGTAAGATTCTAAAACTGGGGTGAAGGATTATTTGTATGTTAAATATAAAATTGAAATGTTTAATATTTGTAAATATGGAATTTTGTTTTATGTTTTTGGAGTAGTTATAAAAAAAATCAAAAAGTTAATATTCATTGTTGTAGTTTTTTAAAGGTAGAAAAATAGTAAAAAAAGATAAAACAAAAACATTTTTTCGCTTTTGATGGAAAAGAGAGGTAAAAAATGGTAAAATAAAATTGAAAATATATTTTTTATTATATATACCAACTGAATTTGAACTAAGTTGTTTTAACTGTTTGTATTGGAATTTTGTTGTGACTTATATTTGAGGAGGATAGGTATGAACAGAGAAGAGTTGATAAAACGAATAGTAGAAGAAAAAGGTTCAAAAGCTATATCAGATTTAATCAAGCTTTTAGAGGATGAAGATGCAGAAGTAAGAGAAATTGTTTCTGAAACTCTTTTTAAGCTAGGCGATGAAGCGAAGAAAGCTTTGTTGAAAGAATTTGAGAGAAGAGTGGAAAGGAGAAATAAAAATGATATTACGTTACTTTATATAGTTGATTTATTGGCAGATTTTGGAGAGAAAAGTATTGTAAAGTCTTTGTACAATATTTTGTCATTATATAGTTGGGAGGAAGCGGAATTAATAATATATGAGGCCCTTTCAAAACTCGGTGAAGGAGAAAAAATTTATGATATTTTAAGATATTTTTTATTAGAAGATTTAGAAAGAAAAAAGCTGGGCCCTCACGCAGCTATGGCTCTTTCGTATATAGATAAGCCTGAAGTTATAAAAGATCTAGTTATGGCAATTGATAGTAATGAGTTTAAAGGAGAGGACCTTGAAATTATTAAAAAATCTCTTTCGCAAATTGTAATGAAAAATCCTATGTATCATGAAATTTTAATGAAACTCGTCGGGGATAGAATCGATGAATATCTAGGGTGATGTGATGGATTTCGTGGAGTTTAAAAAGCTGCATTTGGAGAAAATTGATTTTTACTTAAATAAAATATTTGAAGAAAAAAAGTTGACTTTGAATAAGGAATTAAGTGAATTAATAGAAGAGGTAAAGAATTTTTCTTTACGACCCGGTAAGAGGATAAGGCCACTTTTATTTATATTAGGATATGAAGCATACAAAGAAAACGAGGAATTAACGGAAGAACAACTGTATTCCATTGCAGCATCTTTGGAGATTATGCATGCTTTTTTGCTAATACATGATGATATTATGGATCGTGCTACGATGAGGCGTGGAGCTCCAACTTTGCATCTTTCGTTAAATGCTAAGTATATGAATATTGTAAATAATAAAAAAATTGGAGAAGATCTATCAATAGTTTTAGGTGATCTTTTGTTTTTTTATGTATTAAATGTAATTTCAAAAATTAACATTCCGAACTTTCGTGATTTTTTAGAAGCATTTTCAGAGTGTTATATAAGTACAGCTTATGGCCAGCTGCTGGATTCATTGTATTCTTTAAGAAAAAAACAAAGGATTAAGGGTATGTCTTTTGAAATTGCTAAGTTAAAAACCGCTTATTATTCTTTTTATTATCCATTTTATCTTGGATATCTAGCAACTAATTCGGCAAGTAACTTGGAAGAAATAGAAACAATTAAAAAGGCGATTATTCCAGCCGGAATAGCTTTTCAAATAAGAGATGATATAATAAGCGTTTTTGATAAAAGTTCGGGAAAAACAAATACTGCTGATATTATGGAAGGAAAATATACTTCTTTAATTGATTTGGGTGACTATGATAAAAGTTTTTTCAGTATATTTATTAAAAGTGAAAAAACTAGTGAAGAGATTCAATTTTTAATTGAGTCAATAAAAAAAAGTAAGGCGTATGATAGAGCATTAGAAAAAATGAATAAGTTATTTGATGAATCACTTGAAAAAATTGAGGATTTAAAAATTGATGAAGAATATAAACAACTCTTAAGGGAAATAATAAATACCTTAAGGAGTATTTAATGTGCCAAATTTTAATAATCATATAAATATAAATATTTTTAGTTATCCACTGGTTATAGCAATCTATAGCTTATTTGTGAAAATATTTGATTATCCTTTGCCCCCAAGACAAATAGTTGGTTGGGGTTTTATATTGTTTGTAATTTCTGGAGATTTACCGGATATTGATCATGCTTCTGCTGTATTGCGAAAGATTGTGAAATTGTTTGTTATTTTTACAGTTTTTTATTTTGAGTTTACGCGTGGTTATTTTATACGTTTTTTGGGATTAAATTATCTACATATCCCTTATTCTTTGCAAGTTCTGGTAGCAATTTTGGTTGCTTCTTTCATAGGAAAATTATTTGATTTTATAATCCCAAAACATCGAGGGCCTTTACATAGGATATGGAGTGCTTTTGTGTATGGTTTGAGTATTTTTTATGGATATTATTATTTATTTTCAGTTATGAAAAATGCGATTTTTCTTGGTATAATATCTACAATAGGTTATTTAATCCATATATTCTTAGATAAAAATTTTCGAGAAGTAAATGGAAGATTAAAATTGAAAAGGAAGGGAAAAAATGTTTATAATTGGTATTGGTGGAGGAACAGGTTCTGGAAAAACTACGGTAGCAAATAAAATAAATGAAATAATAGGTAAAGAAAATTGTATTATTTTACCTATGGATAATTATTATCGAGATATGAGTCACATTCCTTTAGAAGAAAGAAAAAAGTATAATTACGATCATCCTGATATGATTGAATACACATTAATGATAGGCCATCTAGAGCAATTAATTAGTGGCAAAAGTATAGACTTGCCTGAGTATGATTTTACTCAATATACTAGGACGGGAAATTTTGTTAAATTAGAACCAAAATCTGTAATTATTGTAGAAGGAATTTTTGCGTTGTATTATGATGATCTAAGAAAATTTTATAATCTTTCTATTTTTGTTGATGCTGAAAGCGATGTGCGGTTTATTAGAAGACTTGAACGTGACATTAAAGAGAGAGGCCGGACAATTGAAAGTGTTATAAATCAATATTTAAATTTGGTTAAACCAATGCATGATGCGTATGTAGAACCCACAAAGAAGTATGCTGATTTAATTATTCCTAAAGGAGGATTTAATGAAAAAGCCATAGATGTAGTTGTTGAGTTTATTTTTAAGAAATTGGCCGAAAGTTAAAGGCTAAAGGGAGTGGAAAAATGTATTATAAAGTTTCAAGAGATCCTATTCATTCAGAAGTGTTTATGTATCCTTTGGAGATAATTGCTTCAGATACGAAAGCAATGCAGAGATTAAGATATTTGTCTCAGTTAGTAGGAGCAGAATATGTTTATCCGGGAGCTACTCATACAAGATTTGCTCACTCTCTGGGAGTAATGCATATTGCAGGAATGTATGCTGAGCATCTTTTTGATTCTCCCGAAAGAATAAGAATTTTGAGGCTTGCAGGTTTGTTGCATGATATAGGTCATGGTCCATTTAGTCACCAATTTGATGAGATAGTTTATAAAAAAATGGGTCTTGAGGATGGCCATGATGAATATAGAGAGAAAATTCTTTTGGAGTACATGCCTTTGAAAATGTATGAAGTTTATGAAAGAGCGCCAAGTAGTTTAAAGAAAGCTGTTTGTGAAGATTTGGAGATTGTGCTTGGTGGATATTCTGAAAATTTGGTTGATGATTTTAGAGAAGTTTTGAAGAGGGTTGTAGAAATTTTTAAAGGTGAAAGTGAGGGGACTATCGATTTTGCAATCATCCAAGGTCCATTAGGTGCAGACAGGTTAGATTTTGTTTTGAGGGATTCATATTTTGCTGGTACTAGAGGATTTGGAACAGGTTCTCTTGATAGATTAATAAGAAATTCTTTAATAATTAATAAGGATGAAAGAGATTATCTAGCTTATAATATTAAAGTTATTGATGAAATATACACTATTTTATTTGGTAGATTTATGATGTATAAAAATGTATATTTTCATAAAACTTCTAGAGCAGCCGACCTTATGATTCAAGAATTATTGGAACTTGCATATAGACCATTAAAATTAAAAGAAAGAGTAAAGAATTTAGAAGCATTTATGGAACTTACAGACCAAAAAATTATAAATGAAATAGAAATAATGTTTAATCAAATAGTTAATGAATATTCCTTAGATTCTTTTGAATTTACAAAAAGGGATATTTTAGAGTATAAAATTGATCTTCAACCTGTGGAATTAGATGTAGTTATGGCTTATGAAATAATTGAGCGATTAAAAAATAGAAACCTTTGGAAAACAATAATTGAGACACCATTTTTTGTAGAAGGTATAGATCCTTCTGTTGCAAGTCAAGGATTTGCAATGGATATTTTGCAAAAAATAAGATTTAGACTTGAACGAGCAATTGAAACTTGTGAGGAAACAGATAAAGAAAAACTTTCAATGATTTTGTCAAATTTTGATGAAATATTCAAAGTTGATACTCCTTATAAACTTTCTTTAGTGCATCCTGAGGAATTTTTAAAAAGCAATATTTATATTTACGATACTTGGAAAGATCAGATTCTCTCGTTTGATGAATATGTCAAAAATTATCCAGCTTACAATTTGATGAGCAATAACCTAATTCAAATAGTAAGAGTTTATGTGACAGAAGATATTAGAGAGATATTAGATAAGTACAATATAATCCCAAAAGTTCAAACGTTATTAACTACGAGGTGGTAGTTTGTTTTTGTTATTTGATGTTGGCAACACTCATACGACAGTGGCTATAACTGATGATGGTAAAAATTTTGATATAAGAAGAATTTCTACAAAGTTACTTCAAACTGAAGATGAGCTTTTTGTGTTTTTAAGGGGATTTTATGATGTAAAAGTAAAACAGGTGGTTGTTTCTTCGGTAGTTCCAAATATCAATCACGTTTTAAGCTTTTTTGCTCAAAAGTACGTTGGCTGTGAAGCAGTTTTTGTTGAAGCAATAAAATTTTCAAGGATTAAATGGAACGTTAAGATTCCTGAAGAAATAGGAGCTGATAGAGTAGCAGATGTAATAGCAGCATATTATGATTATGGAAAAGATGCGATTGTGGTTGATTTTGGTACAGCAATCACAATTGAGGTCCTTAAAAATGGTATTTATGAAGGCGGAGTAATTATTCCTGGTTTTTCTATGTTAATTAATGCTTTATTTGAAGGAACTGCGAAACTTCCTATGGTAGAAATAAAAGCAGCTGATAGGTTTGTGGGAAAAGATACAGAAAGTAATATAAGAATAGGTACAATCAATGCTATTATGGGTGGAATAAGATATTTGATAGATAATATTAAAAAAGAGCAAAAATTCAAAGATGTACCATTAATATTTACCGGAGGACAAGCAAGGTTAATTCAGAATCAAAAGATTTTTAGTGAAGCAATAATTGATTACAACCTTGGATTAAGGGGGATCTTCTACTTTTATGAAAGCCTTACTAATTAATCCTTGGATTGAAGATTTTGCAGCGTATGATTTCTGGCTAAAACCATTGGGATTGTTGTATGTTGGTGCGTATTTAAAAAAGTTGGGATTTGACGTTTTCTTGATAGATTTAATGAATAGACATGATAAAAATTTAGAAAAATATGTAAAAGTTCCAAAGGATAAGTTTTATAAAACAGGGAAATTCCCATATACAGAAGTAAAGAAACCTGAAATTTTATCATTTGTTCCACGAAAATATAAGCGATATGGTGCTCCGGAAAAGTATTTTTTGGACAAGTTGAATGAAATAGGTAAAATAGATATCATTCTAGTAACATCAACTTTAACATATTGGTATCCAGGTTATTGGGAAACAATAAATTTTTTAAGAAAATACTATGGTAATAAAATTCCAATTATTTTTGGAGGTTTTTATGTTAGAAATTTGCCCTCACATGCCCAAAGAACAAACACAATTATTTATAGTGGAAATGATTTAAATAGATTATCTAGTTTGTTAGAAAAATTATTTTCAAAAAATTTTAGAAAGAACTTTATTGATTGGTTTGAAGATTTAGACCCTGCTTATGAATTATATGACAATTTGGGCTATCTTGTGTTTACAACAACTGTTGGTTGTCCATTTAAATGTTCTTATTGTATTGCTCATAAAATTTGGAATGGAATGAAATTCAGAAATCCCCATAAGGTTGTAAATGCGATTGAAAAATACGTTGAAAAATTTAAAGTTAGTGATGTTGTTTTTTTTGATGATGCCATACTTGTTAATTCTAAAAAACATTTCAACCAAATTTTAAAAGAAATTATAAAAAGAAATTTGAAGTTAAATTTTCATCTTCCCAATGGAATACATGCAAAGATGGTATCAGAGGAAACAGTTGAACTTATGGCACAAGCGAACTTTAAAACAATAAAGCTTGGATATGAGACTGCAGGTGAGCTCCAATTGAAAACTGGTGGGAAAGTTAAAGATGAAGATTTAATCAGAGCAGCAAGGATATTTAGAAAGTATGGTTTTACTGAAAAAGAAGTTTCCGCTTACATAATGGTTAACATTCCAAATCAAAACCCGGATGACGTTATAAATGCAATGAAAATTTGCAAAAACGAAGGAATTGGTTTTTCTCTAAATGAATTTACACCGATTGTGGGGACAGATGATTGGATTAATTTAATAAATGAGGGTAAATTAACTGGTTTGGAAGATCCTTTGTTGTTGAATAATACTGTATTACCGTTTTGGTGGAAATATGGAATGAATGAGAATATGGTGCAACGTTTGAAAGATTTGGCACGAAAAATCAAGGACGGTGAACTTGTTGACAAATTTAAGGGAAATATTAGTTAATTTAACAACAGGTTTCTTAGCGGTCATTTTAGTGATCTTACCTAGAGAATATGTAAAGGCTTATACAATAACAAAATTGGGGGATCAAACTCCCAAAAAACTTGGGAGGCTTTCGCTGAATCCTTTTGTTCATCTTGATCCTATTGGAACAATATCATTTATACTTTTTAATTTTGGTTGGTCTAGACCTGTACCAACAATACCTTTGAAATCGAGTAAATTAAAAAAAAGTTTATTAATAACTTCTATTATCGGCCCAGTTTTTGGTATAATATTGTTTGTAATATATGGTATAATTACAAGAAATATTGATAATAGATATTTATTTCTGATATTTTATAAGGCAACTAAATGGAGTTTAACATATGCGATTTTTTCTATGTTGCCGATACCACCGTTAGATGGTTCAAGGTTTTTGAGTGCGTTTTTGCCAGGCGAATATATCGAGTGGTATGTGAAATATGAAGTTTATGGTATACTTTTTATGTTGGCATTGTTATTTATTTGGATTTTACCATTGGTTATGAGTCCATTCGTAGCTTTTATTGAGAATTTAACCAATTTTATTATAAATGGAGGGGGATAACATGGAAGAGAAAATTAGGGAATTAGAAAATGTTATTGAGGAGGTATTGAAGAAGTACGAAGAATTAAAAAAGGAAAACAAAGAGCTTTGGAAGGAGCTAAACGCGACTATTGAAAGGGCTAATCATCTAGAACAGGAAAAGAGGGAATTAGAAGAGCTTTTAAGACAAAATGAAGGAACAATTGAGAACTTGCTGGGTAAAGTAAAAAATCTTTTAGGTACCGTATCTGAGATAAATGGCGAAGAAAATATTTAATCTAGGGCTGCGTAAATTTGTTGTTGAAAGTGACAGCAGTAATGAAGTTTTAGATTATATAGAGAATAGACTAGCACAGTTGAATAATAAATATAGTTATCTTTCATCAATTGATGAAAGGTTTCTTGCTATTATCTGTGAAATTTTGGAGAAAGAATATGGGACGAAATTAACAATTGAACAACTTTTAAAAAAATTACGGAATATTACTACTGGAGGAAGTTCACTTGAAGATAGGTCTATTTGACTCAGGAATTGGTGGAATCTCCGTATTAAAAAAACTTACATATTTAAATGGAGCTCATTACATTTATATTGCTGACACAGAAAGAGCTCCGTATGGTATAAAAACTCCAGAAACGCTGGAAAGTTTTGTTTATCAGTTTATTGACTTTTTTGAAAGAAAAAATGTTGATGAGGTATTTGCTGCATGTAACACTACTGATTCAATTATTATAGAAAAGGAATTAAAATTTAATATTAAGTATCATAGCATTGTAAAAGCAGGGGTCAATGCGAGTAAGTCTTGGAAGGTAGGTGTTATTGGTACAAATGTAACTATTAAAAATGAGACTTATAAAAAACAATTGGAACGGCTAGAAAAAGAAGTTTTTCAGAAATCAGCTCAGTTATTTGTTTCATTAGTTGAAGAAGGGATCTTTTATGGCCGAATGGTTGAAGCTATTGCGAATTTTTATTTAAATTCATTTAGGAAAACTGGTATAGAAGAATTAATTTTAGGTTGCACTCACTTTCCATTTTTAAAAGGCATTATTTCCAGGGTTCTGCCCAAAGTTAAAATAATTGATCCAGCTGAGGAATTATCTAAAGAAATTTCGATTGACAGAAGTAAAAAACCTTTTGTTGAGTTTTATGTCACTGGGGATATAAAAGCGTTTGAGAGAAAGCTAAAAAGAATTAATTTTAGAGTACCACACGTTGTACACAGATTGGAAATCAGGAAGCTAAAGGTGATTGATAGTGAAAAACCTAATATTATTAACTGGGATGTCAGGAGCGGGTAAGTCAACAGCATTAGGTTTACTAGAAGATTTAGGTTTCTATTGTATAGATAATTTCCCGCCGGCATTAATCGATAAATTATTGCCGGTTTTGTCTATTAATATTGAGAAACTTGCTCTTGTGATTGATGCAAGAAGTGGTGAATTGAAAAAATTGAAAGAAGTTGTGGATTTTCTCAAACAAAAATATTCAAATAATTTGAAGATAATTTTTCTCACTGCTAAAAGAAATGTATTGATCAATAGATATGCTCTTACCAGAAGAAATCATCCTCTCCATAAAGAAGGGTTATCTCTAGAACAAGCTATAGAAAAAGAGAAAAGATATTTATCGCCTATCTTAGAAAAATCAGATATTATTATTGATACTTCCAATTTAAATCCTCATCAGTTAAGAGAAAAATTGAAAGTTATTTTGGAGGATTTATCATACCAGTTTAATGTGAGAATACTTAGTTTCGGATTTAAATATGGAATACCTTTAGATGTCGATTTTGTTTTTGATGTAAGATTTTTTCCAAATCCTTTTTATGTAAATGGATTAGAAGAAAAAAGTGGGAAAGATCCTGAAGTGAAAGAATTTTTGTACAATACTGATGGTGTAGAAGAATTTTTAAAGCTTTTGGAAAAAATTGTAGAGTTTGCGATAAATCGATACGAAAATGAGGGTAGAATGGAAATAAATATCGGAATTGGGTGTACAGGTGGCCAACATCGATCTGTGTTTTTTGCTGAGGAGCTTGGAAAAAGATTTTCAGGTAAATATAAAGTTAATGTTGAACACCGGGATGTGATTTAGAGTGAATGTTGTTGCAGTGGGGGGCGGAACAGGAATTTCCACACTTTTAAGAGGTTTAAAATATTTTGATGATATAGATTTAAAAGCTATTATTACAGTAACTGATGAAGGTGGAAGTTCAGGGATATTGAGAGCAGAATATCTAATTCCTCCTCCAGGAGATATCAGGAATAATTTAGTTGCACTTGCAAAAGACGAAGAAATTCTTGGAGAACTTTTTAATTTTAGATTTTCAGATGGGTTTCTTTCGGGGCACACAGTAGGGAATATTATTTTAACTGCTCTAACCAAAATCACTGGAAATTTTACAAAAGCTGTTGAATTAGCTTCAAAGGTTCTTGCAATAAAGGGTAAAGTAATACCTGTTTCAGAAGAATTAATTAGAGTGGTAGCTGAATATGAAGATGGTAGCATCGCGTATGGTGAAAAACAAATTCAGAAGATTAGGGGTAAGCAAGTAAAAAACTTCTATTTGGATAAAAATGATGTTATAATATCTAAAGATACAGAAAAAGCTTTATTAAATGCAGATATCATTATTTTCGGGCCTGGGAGTTTATATACAAGTATTATATCAAATATTATAGTTAGAGGCTTTGTCGATGCAATCCATAAAAATGAAAATGTTAAACTTGTTTATGTTTCGAATATTATGACTCAAGCAAGCGAGTCATATATGTTTTTGTTATCGGATCATATAAATGTAATAGAAAGTTATTTGAAAAGGAGATTTGACTTTATAATAGCAAATGATTCGGACTTTTCTGAGGAGATATTAGAAAGTTACCGAAAAGAATTATCAGAACCTGTAATAATTGATATTGAAGATAGTAGAATAGTAAAAGAAGATTTGGTTGAAGTATTAATTGATAAAGATGGAAGGAAAAAGGTACGACATAATCCAATCAGATTAGCTAGTATTATTATGGACTTAATTAGGTGAGAAAATGTTGTTTACTTATTCTGAAGATGTAAAAGGTGAATTATGTCAATTAGATATAAGTTCAATAGAAGAAGCCAAATCGGAAATTTCGGGTTATTTGAAAGCAAGAGGGATAATCACGAAAACATCGAGTGATGTTTTCATTAACCTTGAGGTTGGATTTATACCTGCAGCTAGAAGAATAATGAACCTTTTAAGTACAATAGGGGTCGATAAAAAAAAGCTTACAATGATAAAGAACAAATTGAAAAGGAAAAGAGTCCAGATTTTTATACCAATATCTATTTTAGAAAAGCTTTCTATTTCACCTTTAGAAATTCCACGTTATATATTTGAAGATATTAGTTTTTTTGCAGGTTTTTTAAGAGGAGTATTTGTAGCTAGCGGTTCTTTGACAGATCCAGTAAAAAGTTATCATTTGGAAATAGTTTCTCATAGCGAGGAGTTGTTGTATACGATTGATGAACAACTTTTCGAAATATTAGGAGTGAAAGGTAAGATAATTAAGTTAAATTATAATTACAGATATTATTTAAAAAAATCGAGAGATATCATAGAAATTCTTTATTTTGTAGGTGCTCAGCGTGCAGCAGACAAGATGGAAAAAATAGTAAGTTCTAGAGAAATTAAAGGAGATTTTAATAGATCGATGAATTTTTTAACTGCTAATGCACGGAAGGTTGGGGAAAGTAATGCAAGGCAGATAAAATTGATAAAAGAAATAATAGACAAGTACGGTTTGGAAACGTTGCCTGAAGAATTGCGGAATATAGCAATAGCAAGGTTAGAAAATGAGGACCTTAGTTTATCAGACTTAGGAAAATTATTTGATCCTCCACTTTCAAAGACGATGGTTTATAATCGTTTGAGAAAAATATATAAAATATATAAAAATCTTGAACAGAAAAATTGGAGTGATAAATCATGAAATGTCCGTATTGCGGTTTTGAAGAAACAAGAGTTCTTGATTCAAGAGTTGATTCCTCAGGCTTTACTGTTAGAAGAAGGAGAGAATGTTTAAAATGTAAAGGAAGATTTACAACTTACGAGAGATATGAATTTGGTCCAATTTTTGTTATAAAGAAGGATGGAAGAAGGGAAAAATTTGATAGGGAAAAAATATTAAAAGGTATTATGAAAGCTTGCGAAAAGACACCAGTTTCTTTGGAAGACATGGAAAAAGCTGTTGATACAATTGTTAATATTCTTCAAAAGTCAGGTAATTTGGAAGTTTCAAGTACTGAGATAGGAAAATTAGTTATGGAACAACTAAAAGGATTGAATGAGGTTGCTTATGTGAGATTTGCGTCAGTATACAAAGATTTTAGAGAGATTGATCAATTTCTTGAAGTTGTTAAAGAGTTAAAAAATGAAAAATAATATACATTGGAGGTGCTGAAATGGCAAAAGAGACGATATATCTTACAAAGGAAGGGTATGAAAAATTAAAAAAAGAGTTGGATACTTTAAAACAGAAACTCATGTTTGAAATTGCAGAAAGAATAAAAGAAGCTAGAGAGTTAGGAGATCTTTCTGAAAATTCTGAGTATCAAGAAGCAAAAAATGAGCAAGGGAGAATTGCGGCTAGAGTTAATGAATTAGAGAATATGCTTTCGAAAGCGGAAGTGATAGAAAGTTTGGGTACAAATTCAGTTAATATAGGAAATTGGGTAATTATTAAAAATTTAGATACGAATGAAGAAAAGAAGATTCAAATAGTTACCCCACATGAAGCAGATGTTTTTCAAAATAAAATCAGTATTGAATCTCCGCTAGGTAGAGCTTTGGTTGGGAAAAAAGTTGGTGAAATTGTAAAGATTAAAGCGCCAAATGGTGCTTTTAAATATGAAATTTTAGGTATTCAGATTTAACAGGAGGGATAGAATTGCTTAAAGAATTTAGGGAACAGAGGATACAGATGATAAAGAAACTCAGAGAATTGGGAGTGAATCCTTATCCATATAGTTTTGACAAAACGCATAGTAGTATGGATATCAAAGAAAAATTTTCGGCTTTAAATCCTGGAGAAATTGCTGAGGATTCTTTTGTTTCGGTTGCAGGAAGAATAATGTCTTTGAGGGAGCATGGAAAAAGTGCATTTTTCCATATTAAAGATTTTGAAGGTAGAATACAAGCATATATAAGAAAAGATATGGTAGGAGATGAAAGATATAAATTTTTTAAAGAATTTATTTCAATTGGAGATATTGTTGGCGTTAGAGGAAATATTTTTAAAAGTAGAACGGGTGAAGTTACTGTTTTAGTTAAGGAAATTGAGCTCCTAAATAAGCCTTTGAGACCGATGCCAGAAAAATGGCATGGAATAAAAGATAAGGAAGTACTTTATAGGCAAAGGTATGTTGACATGATTGCCAATGATGATACTTTAAAAAGATTTAAAACTAGATTTGAAATTATAAAACTTATTAGAGAGTTTTTAAACTCAAAAGGTTTTATTGAAGTTGAAACACCTGTCTTAGAATATGTAACTGGTGGAGCATCTGCAAGACCATTCGAGACACATTTAAATGTCTTTGATATTGACATGTATCTTAGAATAGCCACTGAATTATATCTTAAAAGGTTTGTAGTAGGTGGATTTGAGAAAGTATATGAACTTGGTAAAAATTTTAGAAATGAAGGTTTATCTTATAAGCATCACCCTGAATTTACATCAATTGAAATTTATCAGGCATATGCAGATTATGAAGATATGATGAATCTGACAGAAGAGTTAATAACTTTTGTAGTTGAGAAATTGTTTGGAACTACTAAAATAAATTATCAAGGTGTAGAGATTGACTTTACAAGGCCGTGGCGTAGGGTGAAAATGAGAGATTTTATACATGAAAATCTTGGGGTTGATATTTTAGAAGACACAAACGAAAAAATGATAGAAGTTTTAAAAGAACATGAAGTAGAAGTTGAAATTAAAGACAGAGGACATTTAATTGAAAAATTGTGGGATCTTGTTGAAGATAAAGTATTGCAGCCAACATTTTTACTTGAACATCCAGTTGAGATCTCACCTCTTGCTAAGAGGCATAGAGAAGACCCAAGAGTTACGGAAAGATTTGAACTTATTATTTTTGGTAGGGAGATGGCTAATGCTTTTAGTGAGTTAAATGATCCAATTGACCAATATGAAAGATTTTTGAAACAAGTTGAATTAAGAGAAGCTGGAGATGAAGAAGCACAAATGATGGATTTGGATTTTATAAGGGCTTTAGAATATGGAATGCCTCCGACGGGAGGCTTAGGCATAGGTATAGATAGATTGGTAATGTTGTTAACAAATTCACCAAGTATACGTGATGTTATTGCATTTCCTCTAGTTAGACCCATATCATTTGAAGAGGAAGAAAAGGAAAACGAAAGGGGAGTTGATGAAAGATGAGAAAATGGTTTGAAAAAGCACATGGTGCAATTATTTGGACAATTGCTTTTGCTTTTGTAGCGGGAATTGTTATTTGGTCACTTATGTCATATTTTTCTACCAGAAGAAATTCTGAGGAATATAAATATAGTTTGAGTGATTCTGTGGCATATTTAACGAAAGATGGAACTGCTTTGAGTTCTGAATATTGGATTTTCCCGTGGGATATAGAAAATTCATATGGTCAAGCTTTATCATATTATCAGATTACAGAGGTTGATCCTATTTTTGAAGAACCATTGATAAAAGCATCATTACTTTCAGATCTAATTAATACTAAAGTGATTCTTTACTATGCAGAAATTAATGATATTTCACCAACTGATGAAGAGATAAAATCTGAACTTGATAAGCAGTTAGAACAAATAAATGCGAATGAAAAATTGAAGAATTACATAAATCAAAAGTATGGTAGTGTACAAAAATATTTGGATTCTATAAAACCTGATGTTGAAAAATATTTGACTATTTCAAAAGTAAAAAATTTGTTAGGTGTTGTTAGTGATGAAGAAATAAAAAAATATTACAACGAAAATAAAGAAGATTTGAAAGCAAAATATGATAGTGCTAATGTGGATTATGTATATTTTAGTTCTCCTGCTAGCGCTAATGAATTTATTAGTAGTGCTATGGAGAAAGGATTTTATCAGGCAGCTACAGATGCAAGTTTAAATGTTCAAAATGTGGCAGAGTTTAAGAGAGGAATATTAGATAAGAACATTGAAGAAACCATTTTTGAAAGTTCGAATACAATGGTAGGTCCCGTGCCAATTGGTAACAGTCTTTTTGTTTTTAATGTGAAAGACGTGAAAACGGTTGATACTTACGAAAAATTCGTACTCTCAAAGGGTTATCAAGAAGTACTTTCTACATTAAAAGACAAGAAATTTAATTCGGCAATTCAAGAATTTAAAGAAAATAATAATATTTCATTTGAAATTATTGATCCAATTTATAAAGTATGGTATAACGTACTCCATAATTCAGGTAAAGATTTAATACAAGTTTACAAAGAAATTCAGGAGCAAATTTTTGATGATACAAGTTTGAAAGTAGGAGTTCCTGTTGAGATTAAATCGGCTTTTGTAACACTTGTAGAGAAAATGAAACATGCTACAGAAGTTACTCAAGATCCTAATTTGAACAAGGTTTTAAAAGATGCAGAGAAGGAAGCAAATATGGTTGTTGAAAATATTTACGAGGAGTATCCTGATTCGTTTGTGGCCGTAGAGAAAATGAAAAACCTTCATCCAGATAGGATAGATGTAAGCTTTAAATATTACTCAAGACTTTATTCAAAGATAAAGCCGTATCTTGAGTATGGAATGATGCAAAGTGTTATGAATGATTTTATTGATTTATATAGTGGTCTAAGTACACTTGCTGATGCTACTGATATTAGTTTAGATATGAAGGCAGAAGTTCTGTATGATTTGTATGAAATAAATAAAATTTTAAAAGATGCAACTACCGCAAGTGAATATCTCGAAAGATTAAAAGAGGCCACACCAGATTATATGGATTATGACTCAGCATTTTCTGAACTCAAATTTATGTTGACAAATGAATCTACTACAAGTAATACAAATCAGTAAGCATATAATTAATCTGTGTTTTTTAAGGTGACCGTTAAAGGTCACCTTTTTATTAGCATAACAAACAAAATGTGATATAATTTTTGAGGTGATAGATATGAGACTTGATAAATATTTGAAGACAACACGGCTAATAAAAAGAAGAACAATTGCGCAACAATTGGCCAAAAACAACAGAATTTTTCGAAATGGTTATTCATTGAAACCATCTACTGAGATAAGGCCAGGAGATGAATTAGAAATTTTTTATGGTTCGAGATATTTAAAAATACGAGTTGTTGATGAAAAAAGATATGAGATTTTAGAAGACAAAAAATTTTGGGGGGATAACAATGAGAAATTTGATTGAAAACCATATTGAAGAGTTTGCTGAGATTTTGAGATATGATAAATTATTGTGGCCTAAAGTATGGAAACAATTAAAAAAAAGATTTTCTCCAATTCTTGATGAATTAGAAAAAAGCATTGGTGAAGTTAAATTTAGTGATATAGAAAGAAGAGAGTTGGATAGGTTCATCCAAAATTTCAATGAGTTTATTAAGGTAAGAAAAGAAAAGCTTGCGGAACGAATACGAAAAAATTCTCGTGAATTTGAACTTTATAAAGAAGATTTTATTATTTTTCTTGGGTTTGCTCCAACAGAGTTTGACTTTGACTGGATTGTTGTAAAAGGGAAAAAGGAAAATGTAATATTTTTAAATGTGTTTTCTATATGGAAAAGAGGAGAGCTAGATAACTTAGAAGATGTGATTTATCAATCAGTAGTTCATTATAGGCATAGTGAGAAGAAAGGTATTTATTACAATAAGGAAAAAATCTTTGAAGCTGTATTGGTTAAATTAAAATCAATTTCAAAAAATGAACCGAAGGTATTTATGAAAAACGTATGTGATCTTTTGTATAATAAAATTCCCTATTATGATTGGGTAGGATTTTACATGCTTAATGATGAAAATTTGTTAGAATTAGAAGAATTTACCGGAGAACCTACGGAGCATGTAAAAATTCCTGTAGGAAAAGGTATTTGTGGTCAAGCTGTTGAGAAAATGGCTACTTTTATAGTTCAAGATGTTTCAAAGGAAACAAATTATTTAGCATGTAGTCCCAAAGTGAAAAGTGAGATTGTAGTTCCCATTTTTCTTGGAAAAGAAATTATAGGTGAAATAGATATTGATAGTCATTATATTGCTCCATTTGATGAAAGAGATGAAAAATTTTTGAAAAAAATCTGTGAAGAGGTTTCCAAAATATGGAAAATGAATTTGAACGAAGAGTAAAAATAGCTTATTTAGATAGTTTTTTATTATATATATTACAGCAAATTAAAGATTCCTCTAAAATTAGTTTCAAACTATTTGTATCCAGAAATCATTCAGAGGTTCCAGAGAATTTATATAGGGCTTGGAAAATCTCCAGATATTACTTGAAAAAAGAGGATATTGTTTTTGTTGATGATATAAATCAACAAAAGTTGTTGTTAAATATTGATGGTGAAACTTATGAATTTACATATAAAATCTTAACGAAAAATCTAAAAGGTTTTATTTTCGAATTGTATAATACTTTACCTCAAAAAATTCAAAAATTTTTGTTTAAACATTTTTATGATGGGTTAAAAGTTGCATATCTTTTAAAAAATGCCTCCATAGTTTTAAATTATGCTTTAAGCACAAACTTTAATTTAGAAACAATGATTTATGCTATTTTAACCGGAATAACTGCAGGTTATTCTGGGGCATTTAATAGGTGTTTTATGTTTTTGAAAAAGAATGATTACTATGTTTTTTATAAAGGATTGGGTCCTAATGATGAAAAAGAAGCACATGAAATTTGGGAAGCAATTGAAACTATTGAATATTCAATAGAAGATTTTTTAAGAAATATTTCGGACGATTTTACTACGAGTTTGGAAAAAGAGTTCAAGGATGTAAAAATTAGAGAAAAGACTTTGAAGAGTTTCTTGGATTATTCAAAAGATATTGAATCTCGAAAAATTAAATTTGAAGTAATACCAAAAGAAATAAAAGATAAATTGAAAATCACTACAGATATAGCAATAATCCCTTTAAAGATTAAAGGTAAAATAAATGGATTTTTAATTGCTGATAATAAGTTTGATAAAAAGCCGATTGATAAGTACCAAATGCTAGCATTTGATTTTTTTGGAAAGCAATTATCAACTTTTCTTGAAAATACAGAGTTTTTGATTGAATTAAGTCAAAAAGCCTTTACTGATGCTTTAACAGGGCTTGAAAATAGAAGATCGTTAGATCAGTATTTACAAACTAATAGTAGAAAAAGTGTGGTAATTTTTATTGATTTAGATAAATTTAAATCTATAAATGATACAAAAGGTCATAATTTTGGAGATCAGGTATTAAAAAGATTTGGAGAAATAATTAAAAGTAATATTAGAGAATGTGATAAAGCATTTAGGTATGGAGGGGACGAGTTTGTAATAATTTTAGATTCCAAGGATTTTAAAGTGGCTTTAAAAGTATTGGAAAGAATTAAAAAAGAAGCTTATCACAATTTAGGACTATCTTTTTCGGCTGGAGTTGTTTTAAGCAGTAATTTGGAGAAGGCAATTAAAGTGGCTGACAATTTGGTATATAATTCCAAAAAAAGTGGAAGTTTTGAGTTTTATGAAGGGGAGATTGAATGAAATTATTGTCTAGATTGTTGAAGTATGCCAAACCTTATATAGTGTTGTTTATTTTAGCAATAGCAATAGTTCTGTCGCTTACTTTTGTTACTTTACTTCCGCCACAGATTGTTAGAACAACCATTAACAATTATATTACTAATAACAGTCTACCACTTGATCAAAGATTTAAAGGTATTTTTAAAATGGCAATTTATTATTTGCTTTCCACAAGTGCTATTTTTGTTTTGGAATATTTTTCGATTTTTTTGACAACATATATTGGAGGAAAAATTGTATACGATATTAGGAATGATTTATTTAAGCATGTTTTGAGGTTACCCATGTCGTTTTTTGATAGACATCCTAGTGGGCAAATAACTACTAGAATTGCAAATGATACTCAGAATGTGATGGATTTTTTCACATCAGTAATTACTAGTATTGTTAATGATGTTTTTTTGTTATCAGGTGTAATAATAATGATGTTAAGGGTCAGTTCAAGTTTATTTGTCAATATTTCATTTGTATTTCCAGTTTTAATTATTGCAATGCTGTTGTTTAGATATTTTGATTTAAAAGCTTATAAGGCTGTAAGATCGAATATCTCTAGAGTAAATGCTTACCTTGCTGAACACATTGCTGGAATGCCTGTTGTAAAACTTTTTAATGCTGAAGAATATGAAAGTAAAGGATTTGATAGAGTCAATAAAGACTTGTATAAATCAAGAATTCAGCAAATGTATGTTTTTGCTATTTTTAGGCCGACTGTTAGTACACTTTATAGACTTGCTATTGCAGCTATTGTGTGGATGGGGGCAAATTATATTGCCAACAAAACCTTAAACTTCGGTGATTTGTATGCTTTTGTTGCATATTTAGAGTTATTCATGAGACCACTTGAAGATTTATCCGAAAAATATGACGTTATTCAAAATACTATTGCAAGTGCTGAAAAGATCTTTACTTTAATGGATGAGTCAGAAGAACATTTTGGAGACGAAGAAGGAAAGTCTAAGATAGAAAAAGGAGAAATCGAATTTAGAAATGTCTGGTTTAGATATACTGAGGAAAGATGGATTTTAAAAGATATAAATTTGCACTTTAAACCCGGAGAATTAATAGCAATAGTTGGTGAAACGGGAGCAGGAAAAACTTCTATTATGAATTTGATTAATGGAATGTATCGTCCTGAAAGGGGAAAGATATTGATTGATAATGTAGAGCTAGAAAAGTACAATATACATGAACTTAGAAAACAGGTTTCTGCGGTACCTCAAGATGTGGTTTTATTTACAGGGACTTTACTGGATAATGTGAGATTATTCCACGAAGAAATTGATGAAGAAGCAGTAAAAGAAGCTTTGAAAAAGGTTTATGTGTGGGATCTTATAGAAAGATTACCAAATGGACTTTATACGAAGATTATTGAAAGAGGGAAAGGAATTTCAGCTGGCGAAAGGCAATTAATAGCGTTAGCTAGATCAATTTTATTTGATGCAAAAGTATTTATATTAGATGAAGCAACTAGCAATATTGATGTGCAGACTGAAGAAAGGATTCAAAAAGCAGTAAGGGAACTTTCTAGAAATAAGACTGTTATTATGATTGCGCATAGATTAGCTACAGTAGTTAATGCCGATAGGATAATTGTTGTACACAATGGACAAATTGTAGAAGAAGGCACACATTTTTCTCTTATGAGAAAAAAGGGAATATATTATAAACTGTATGAAATACAGTTTGCAAAATAAAATGGTGCCGTGCACCCCTGCTTCGATCAATCAAGACCTGAGCGTTCCTTTGGTAAAGGCTCCAGCTGGGCACCCCTACGGCACACACTTGCCTGCTTAGGGCTGCTTCCTTCCGGACCTGACCCGGTTCGCAGGTAGTTGTTGCGTAGGACCCAGCCTTCAACACCCCACCAAAGGTCGTTTTCAGACCTTGACGACCTCGGCAGAGGATTTCAGCCCCGCTAGGTGGATTTCGGGTTCAGGGGACCACCAACCCCCCGCTTAGCACGGCACCAAAATTATTCTACCATCAATTTTCAAAAAGTCAAAAAAATTTTTTAATTCAATTAAAATTTGTTATAATATACGAGGGGTGAAAGATTGAAAGGCTGGCTAATAATATTCATCATAACTGTTTTAGTAATTGTAGGATTTTTTATAAATCTTAATTTGCCAAAAAAAATCTATTTAAAAGGTAATAGTTATATTGTTTCAAAGTTTATTGACTACTTAAACAAAAATGGAATTAATTTTAAATTGGTTGATGAAAAAAATGCAAGATATGTGATTGATTTTAACAATTTAAAAGTTTCTCTTTTTAATGGGTTGGATTTTCAAGTTAATTGGAAAGATGAAGATTTAAAGAAATGTCTCGAAAAATTTGAAGAATTTAATGGTTGTAAAATTTTAAGAAAAAATAACGAACTTAACTTATCTAATGTGTATTTTTACGAACACTTTACATTTTTTCTTAGTTGTGGTATAAATATTATAGTTAGTCCGAGTGCTATTGAGGGTCTCGAAAACTTCGTATATCAAACTTTTCTGAAAATAATAAAAGGTGATTATAGTGATTTCGAAAATGGCTTTCTTGTAACAGATATGTATGTTTATGTTTTAAATGATAAATTAGATTTAATAGGAATTTACGATCCAAAATTGGATGTTTTAAATGTAGTGATTGAAAAAAATATACAGTAAGAGAGGTGAAAGCTTTTGGAACCTATACTTTCTGTTAGAAACCTTAGTACTTGGTTCTACATGGAGGAAGGCATTGTAAAAGCAGTGAACGAAGTAAATTTCGACCTCCATGAAAATGAAGTTGTAGGTATAGTTGGTGAAACTGGATCTGGGAAGAGTGTAACAGTGCGTTCTATAATGAGGTTGATTCATAAACCTGGTAAGATAGTTGATGGTCAGGTTATTTATAGAGGAAGAGGTAAAGAAGAGGATATTTTGAAATTACCTGAAGATGAAATGACAAAAATTCGCGGAGAAGAAATAAGTATGGTTTTTCAAGATCCACTTACTTCATTAAATCCATTGTACACAATTGGAGATCAGCTTGTTGAAACGATCATTCAACATCAGGATGTTGATAGGAAAACGGCATGGGAAATTGGTATAGAGATGTTAAAGAAAGTTCAAATTCCCGAGGCTGAAAAAAGGATGATGGCTTATCCGTTTGAATTCAGTGGAGGGATGAGGCAACGTGCAGTAATTGCAATTGCATTATCATGTAATCCTAAAGTTTTAATTGCGGACGAACCTACGACAGCCTTAGATGTAACTATTCAAGCACAAATTTTGGACTTAATGAGAGAATTACAAAAAGAATTTAAGACAGGATTGTTGTTTATAACTCACGATTTAGGAGTTATTGCTTCAATGGCTGATAGGATAATTGTAATGTATGGTGGAAGGCAAATGGAATTTGCTAGTGCTGAAGATATTTTTTATAAACCTATGCATCCATATACCCATATGTTATTGAGAGCGATTCCTAGACTTGATAAAAAGCAAGATAAGTTGGAAGCTATTCCTGGGCAACCTCCGAGAATGATTGATGTGCCTAATATTTGTCCATTTGCGCCAAGGTGTCCAAGGAGATTGGATAAATGTACAAAAGAACTCCCAGAATTTACTGAGATTGAACCAGGACATTATGTGAGATGTTTTAATCCGGTTATAGAGACAAAGAAATCGGAGGCGATTGCCAATGAATGATGTAATAATTAGAGTTCAAAATCTAAAAAAATATTTTCCAATTACCAAAGGCTTTATGATAAAAAAACGTGTGGGAGATGTTAAAGCAGTAGACAATGTTTCTTTTGAAGTAAGAAGAAAAGAAACTTTTGCTTTAGTTGGCGAGTCTGGATGTGGGAAAACCACAACGGCAAGGACAATGTTAAGGTTAATTGATCCCACAGATGGAAAAATAGAAATTTTGGGAACGGATATATCACATTTAAATCGAAGAGAATTGCTTCCATTTAGGAGAAAAATGCAAATTGTTTTTCAGAATCCTATTGGTTCGTTAAATCCAAGAATGACAATTGGACAAATTTTGACTGAACCTCTATTATTTCATAAAATTGTTAATTCCAAGCAAGAAGCATATGATAAAGCTGTTGAATTGTTAAAGATGGTTGGTCTTAAAGCATATCATATGGACAGATATCCTCATCAGTTTAGTGGTGGGCAAAAACAGAGGATAGCTATTGCAAGAGCTTTATCTGTTGATCCTGAAATAGTTTTTCTTGATGAGCCAACTTCGGCTTTAGATGTTTCAGTTCAAGCTCAAATTATTAATCTTTTTATGAAATTTCAGGAAGAATTGGGATTAACTTATGTATTTATATCTCACGATTTGTCCTTAGTAAGATTTATAAGTGATAAAGTCGCTGTAATGTATTTAGGTAGAATTGTTGAAATGGGCGATGTTGACGAAATTTTCGATAATCCGATTCATCCGTATACGAAAGCATTGTTATCAGCATCGCCAATTCCAGATCCAAAAGTTGAAAAGAAAAGAAAGAGAATAATTTTAACAGGCGGAGTACCTAGTCCAATTGCAAGGCCTAATGGATGTTTCTTTCATCCGAGATGTCCGTACAAAATGGAAAAGTGTGAAAAAGAGTATCCAATGATGTATAATGTTTCTGAAAATCACCAGGTATCATGTTACCTGGTAGAAAAAGAGGGGGTGTGAGTTTATGAAGAAACTCTCAGTACTTTTGATAGTTTTAGCAGTGGTATTTGCTTTTGCTGCTCAGCTTCCATATATTGGAGCAGATGCAACTGGTAAACATGGTGGACAGTTTGTTATAGGAACTTTGTCTGGACCAAAAACTTTGAATGATGTTGTTGCAAAAGAAACAAGTTCCACAGATGTTATTGATTTGTTTATGGGATATGGTGGAACGTTGATTGAAAGACATGGTGTTGATATGAAGTTTTATCCCGCGATTGCTGAAAGTTGGGAAGGTCCAAGGTTGACTTCAGATGGTGGTATGGAAATTATTTGGCACATCAGAAAGGGAGTTAAATTTAGTGATGGTCATCCTCTTACAGCGGATGATATAGTCTTTACTCTTAACGAAATTTACACAAATCCAGATATTCCAAGTTCAATGCAAGATGTTTTAATGAGCACAAACGGATATTTACCAAAAGCAGAAAAAATTGATGATTACACAGTAAGAATGTATTATCCTGAACCATTCAGGTTAGCATTTAGATATTTGGGCGGAATGTACATTTTCCCAAAACATATAGCCGAAGAATATGTAAAGAATGGAAACTTCCAAGAATTTTGGACAGTTGATGCAATTAACGATGGAAAAATAGTTGGACTAGGTCCATATATTCCAGTAGAATATGTTCCAGATCAATATGTTAGATTTGTAAAAAATCCTTACTATTGGAAAAAAGATGCAAATGGTGAACAATTACCATACTTTGATGAAGTAGTATTTAAAATTATCTCCAACCAAGATGCAATGAGACTTGCATTTGAAAATGGTGAAATTGATGTATACGCTCCAAGAGGAACAGAGTTTGCTGAACTTAAAGAAAAAGAAAAAGAACTTAATATTGTAGTTACTACAGCTGGACCAGCATATGGTACGACATTTATTACATTTAACTGGAATACACCAGATCCAGTTAAGAGAAAATGGTTCAGAAACGAACACTTTAGAAAAGCAATTGCACATGCAATTGATAAAGACTCTATAATTGATACACTTTATAATGGTTTGGGTATTGCACAATGGTCACCTGTTTCAATGAGTTCACCATTCTATAATGAAGATGTTGTAGTAAAATACGAGTTTGATCTTGATCTTGCAAGAGCAGAGCTTGAACTTGGTGGATTTACCTGGAATGAAAATGGGCAACTTGTTGATGAAGATGGAAATCCTGTTAAATTCTTGTTAACAACTAATGCTGGAAATAGAGTAAGAGAAGGAGTAGCAAATATTATTCAAGACGCATTAAAGCAACTTGGTATGGATGTAACATTTACTCCAATTGACTTTAATACATTAGTTCAAAAACTTCTCAATACAGGTGATTGGGAAGCAGTTATTATTGGTTTAACTGGTGGAGATGAACCACAAGGTGGTGCAAATGTATGGAAAGTAGATGCAGGTTTACATTTCTGGAATTATTCACCTGAAGTGGCAGAATATGTTGATAAAAATGATTATTATTTACCAGATTGGGAACTTGAAATTGATAAGATATTCAGAGAAAATGTAAAAATACTTGACGAAAAAGTTGTATATGACTACTTCTCAAGGTTCCAACAACTTGTTTCTGAACATCTACCTTTAATTTACACAGTTAACTCTTTGAGACTTTATGCATATAAAGCAACACTTAGAAATGTAAAGATAGGACTTCTTGGTGGAACAACCTGGAATATTTATGAAGAGTGGAAAGAAGAATAATAATTTGTAAAGATTTTCTTTTGCGGGCGTGCTCCCGCCCGCATTTTTCAAATATTTGAAGAGAGGTGAATGAATTGCTAAGATATATAGCACGTAGATTGATAATATTAATTCCTGAGCTCTTCATAATAACGTTGATAGTATTTTTAATAATGCAAGCAGCACCTGGAGATTTTTTGGATCAATATAGGCTTGATCCTTCTGTTTCAAAGGAATTTTTGGAGTCTTTACAAAAACAATATGGTCTTGATCAACCTATCATGGTCCAATATTTCAAATGGTTGAAAGGGCTTTTAACAGGAGATCTTGGTTATTCTTTTTATTATAGAAGACCCGTCACTGATTTAATTGGCGAAAGAGTACTTGCAACTTTGATTTTATCATTATATTCTTTTGTGATTTCTTGGATTTTAGGAGTTATCTTGGGTGTAGTTTCAGCACTAAAAAAATATTCATTTTGGGATAAATTCTTAACAGTTATTGCATTTACTGGAATTGCTATTCCTGGATTTTTCTTAGCTTTGTTATTACTATATTTTGCAGCAAAAACTGGTACATTTCCTGTTGCTGGAATGTATAGTGTAACGCATGGCCAGATGAATGTTTGGCAGGGGTTTAAGGATATTTTTTGGCATTTGCAACTTCCTGCGTTTACTTTAACTTTTGGTGGTTTTGCAGGTTTGATGAGGTATATGAGAGGAAGTTTATTGGACGTGCTTAATGAAGATTATGTTGAATTTGCTCGTGCAAAGGGCATGCCTGAAAGAGTTGTAATATTTAAGCATGCAATGAGAAATGCGATAAATCCATTAATTACGATGTTTGGTTTTAGTTTGTCAGCATTATTAGGTGGTGCAGTTATTACTGAAACGATCTTTTCATGGCCAGGATTAGGAAGGCTTGTCTATCAAGCATTAGTTCAACAAGATATTTATGTAGTTATGGCAAGTACAGTGATTAGCGTCATTATGTTGATAGCTGGAAATTTAGTTGGTGATATTCTTCTAGCTGCAGTTGATCCAAGAATTAGGTTGGAATAGGAGGTAGTATTGGATGGCAAAAAAGAAGGATGAATTAAAAAATAAAAATAATGTGAATAATGAAAATATAGATTTTGAAGAAGTTTATTTATCTCGTGGACAATTGATGTGGCGTGCTTTTAAAAAGAATAAATTAGCAATGTTTGGTTTATGGATTTTAATAATCATGTATATCGTGATGTTCGCTGCTGATTTCTTAGCTCCATATAATCCTTTTGATCAGAGTCTAAAACATTCTTATGCTCCTCCAACTAAAGTTTCATCAGTGTATAAGGTAAAAGATTTTGAACAAAAAGTGGGATTGCATGTTTTGCCTTGTACAAGTTATGTTGATAAGTTAGATTATACAAGAAAAACTAGACAATTACTTTTTCCTAGTCGTTTAACTTTAGAGTATAAAGGAAAAGTTATTACATTAGTTGTTAATAATGCAAAATATTTTCCAAGAAATGAATTTCCTGGTGAAGTAATTAATACTGATAAAATTCAATTTAGTTTGAAAAAGGAAGAATATGCATTTGTAGGTGGAAAATGGATAAAACTTTCTTCATCAAGTGAAAAAACGGATTATTTAGTTTTTGGAATTAACGATTCTATTTTAACTGATGGAGAAGCCTTTGTTGAAAATGATACTAGGACAGCCAAAAATGTAATTTTTGGGAAATATTCATTCAAACTCAGAGTAAATTCAGAAGATGAAATAGAAAAAGTAGGTTTAAAGTATTACATTAACTATATAAAATATACAGATGAAAATGGAAAAACAAAGATTTTAATGGGTAAGGATTTAAAGGTCTTAGATTTTGATTATAAGTATTATCCTATTAAGTGGTTTGTAAAATCCTGGGGTCCAAAAGAGAAAGATTATGGAAGAGTAGGTTACATTTTATGGGTCATTCCTTTAAAACATCATTTGTTTGGTGTGGATAATTATGATAACAATCCATTTGTGAAATTATATATTCTTGGTTCAGATCAATTTGGTCGAGATGTATGGAGTAGAATAATTTTTGCATCAAGGATTTCGTTATCTATAGGGTTCATTGGTTTAGCGATTACTTTGACATTATCTTTGTTCTTTGGAGGAATAGCAGGTTATTATGGAGGTATGGCCGACGAATTGTTAATGAGATTTACAGAAATTATAATGTCCATACCGGGTTTTTATCTTCTTATATTGCTGAGGTCATTATTACCTCTTGATATGCCGTCATCTCAAATATATATACTTCTTGTTTTTATATTATCATTCATTGGTTGGGCCGGAAGAGCGAGAATTATAAGAGGTATGGTTCTTTCTATCAAAAGAAACGAATTTGTTGAAGCAGCAGTTGCTTTGGGCTATCCTGATAGGAAGATATTGTGGAAGCATGTTATTCCGAATACAATGACATATATGATTGTAACCTCAACATTAGCAATTCCAGGATATATTTTAGGTGAGGCTGGGTTATCGTTCTTAGGGCTCGGAATTCGTGAACCATCAGCCTCGTGGGGGCTTATGATGGCAAGGGCGCAAGATATTTATGTACTACAAAGTGCGCCATGGTTACTCATACCAGGTATATTTATATTTGTAACCGTTCTTGCTTTTAACTTTGTTGGCGATGGTTTACGTGATGCATTTGACCCAAGAGCGTTAGGATAAAAAGTATAAAAGCCTGGTTGATTGCCAGGCTTTTTATTTGACTTATAATAAAAATCTTGCATAAAAAAAAGGGCAAGTTGCCCTTTTTTTATTTTTAAAGAAATGGCGGAGGCGGTGGGACTCGAACCCACACGGGGGTGTAACCCCCACCGGTTTTCAAGACCGGCCCCTTAGCCAATTCGGAACACGCCTCCGATAAAGATTATATCACATTTTTTAAGATTTTCAAGAGAATTTTTTCAAAAAATCTAAGTAATTTTGTAATTATAAATTCTTTTGATGTGTCAATTGGCTGTACCTTTATTGTATAAGCTCCAAGCAATTTTCCGAAAATAATGTCTGTAAAAATTTGATCACCAATAACTACTTTTTTTTCTTTATCTAGTTTTTTAAATTTTAAAAAACGTTTAACTTTAAAAATCAAAGGTTTTCTAGCTAACCAGAGGGCTTCAACGTTATAATTTAATTTTCTTGGTTTTCCGTTTGATACTATAAAAACATGAACATTTTTGCTTTTAAGATTTTCAAAAAGTTGAATAGTTTCGTTACTTATACTAGAATTTCTCCATTTATTTAATGTGTTGTCAAAGTCGAACAAAAAAATTTTGTACCCTTGTTCTATTAAACTATTATAATCGATCTCAAAAATGTTGTTTTTTAATTCCATATTTTTACTCCTTTTAGTTGATATCTAGAATTTTAAATTGTTTAAATTTTATTGTCACAGTTTCAGTACTATCATCTGTAGAAAATACTATTTCGTCGAACCCATCTTCAGTTAATGTAATATTTATTTTTGTAGGTTCTAGTCCTAATCTTTTAAGAAACGGATAGCCAGTAGGTGAGAAAATTAGACCATTTTTAGTTTCTGATACTCTGAAAACGGACGAAGATAAAAAATCTGAAGCAGTTTTGAAAATTTCATAAATTGAATCTATCGTATAATTACTTACCTCAGAATTCGTATTATTTTGATATTTAAATACAGAAATATTGTTAAGTGCATTGAATTCAATTTCTATATCTTTTAAAAATTCAGGTGCAAGAAATTTTACAGTAAATTTTTCAAGATTGATTATTGTTGCTTCTAGAGATATATTTGTGTGAAATTCGCTTTTTTGTTCATCCATTACATCAAAAATTATCTCAGTACTTATAAAAAAGTCTCGCTTACCGGAAAAACTTTTTATAAAATTAAAAATTAAAGGTTCTGAGAATGAAATAGAAGATATAAGAATAAATATTAGTGTTAGAAGATATGGAAGTTTTTTAATGTTCATCACTCCTTTTAAGATGATTCTATTAATACTAAATATATTATAACAATAATGAAGGAAAAAGAAAAAGAAAAAGATGAAAAATGACTTCCATATTTTCAAGTTGTAAATGGTAAAATACAAATGGCCAAGAAGAGGAAAATAAATTTTTGAACAACAGGTATTAAGATCATATATCATAGTCCATGGTCGAAAGGGCACATTGACGATTTCCTAATAGTAAAAATGAAGTAACAAAAAGTAATATATAATACTTTTAAGAAGTGGCCCTCGATACAATTTATATCTTTGCGTATTTTTATTTGAAAGCAAAGGAAAAAAGCAACTCTAGTTAGGATTATTAAAGAAAGTTCATAGTCTATATATTTATGAATGTCAAAGATGGAAATGAACATTAAAAAAATTAGAAAGGTTTTCACTAAAAGTTTTTTGTTAATTATCGAAAATTCAGGATTTATTTTGATAGGATTTTGCGCTTTTAATTTATATCACCTACAAATTTTAATTTTTTTGCAACAAAGGAGATAATCATATAAATACTATTGATAGTGGGAATATTTTAGTAATAAATTTTAAGAACATTTTTACTACAATTACGATTAAAATATTAGGTTGAATACCAATAATTGTTGAAAGATTATCAATAAGGTAAGAAATTATAGAGAAAAACATAACAGGTTTTGAGTTGATATAAGCAGAATTTGAAATGAGCAAAATAATAGGAACAAAAAATAATTGCTGCCACATTATCTAAAATGACTGAAACAATAAAAATTTACGAAAAAGAGTAATCTATGAATATTAGATTTAATAAATTTCGCAGTGTTTATCGCTACATATTGAAAAAGCCTATAGATTTTAAAATTGGAATAATCATTATTTCAATAAGAAAAAACATTGTATTAAAGTCAATAAATTCAGAAGCTTTTTCAATTTTTGTACTACCTATTTTCAAAAGACCAACCATTAAACCTATCAAAAAATTTTCTTTTTTCTTTTTTAAAAATAACGAAATAGTAGGCAAGTGTAAGGAAAACAATTGTCATAATTTCAAGTAATTTTGAAACGTTCTTGAATATTTAATTTCCTTTTTGAAGATCGATTAATGCTAGAAAATCATCATTAGATTTAGTATCACGAAGTTTTGAAAGGATCAATTTTAGCCCTTCTTCTTCAGTCATTGATGAAAGCATTTTTCTTAATAGCCATATTTTCTTCAGGGTAGCTTCATCTAATAAAAGTTCTTCTCGCCTTGTTCCTGAAAGAATAAGATTAATTGCAGGGAATATTCTTTTGTTAGCAAGTTGTCTTGAAAGAACGAGTTCCATATTTCCTGTTCCTTTAAATTCTTCAAATATTACTTCATCCATTTTAGAACCAGTATCTATTAACGAAGTAGCGATGATAGTTAAACTTCCACCCTCTTTTGTATTTCGTGCAGCTCCGAAAAAGTGTTTGGGTTTATATAAAGCAGCAGGATCAACTCCGCCAGATAATAATTTTCCACTTGGTGGTACATTAATGTTATAAACTCTTGCAAGTCTTGTCAAACTGTCGAGTAAAATAACAACATCGTGACCATATTCAACTAGTCTTTTTGCCATTTCTAAAGTTAATTCCGCTTTTTTAATTTGTTTTTCAGGTGGCATGTCAAAAGGAGCAGCTATTACTTGAGCATTAACTGATTCCTTTATATCTGTTACTTCTTCTGGTCTTTCATCAATTAACAAAACAATTCGAATGGTTTCAGGGTGGTTTTTGGCGATGCCATTTGCAATCTCTTTTAAAATAGTTGTTTTTCCAGCTTTAGGAGGAGCTACAATCATTCCTCTTTGGCCTTTTCCAATAGGTGAAAATAAGTCAATTAAACGTGTTGACATTACGTTCTTTTCTGTTTCTAAAACATATTTTGAATCAGGGTATGTTGGGGTTAAATTTTCAAAATTGACTCTTTCATTCGCAAGTTCAGGCGATTTATAATTAACTGCTTCAATTTTTATCATGGCAAAAAATCTTTCTCCTTCTTTTGGTGGGCGAATTACCCCAGAAATAATATCTCCAGTATTTAAATTAAATTTACGAATTTGTGAATTGGAAAGGTAGATATCTTTTGAGCTTGGCAACATGCTTTCTAAGCTTCTTAGAAAGCCGAACCCGTCGGGGTGAACTTCAAGCACTCCCTCGCCAAAAAAGTAACCTTCAGATTCAGCCTTTGCTTCTAGAATTGCAAAAATTAGATCTTGTTTTCTTAAAGATGTATAGCGTGGGATATCATATTGTTTTGCGAGCTTATATAATTCTTTGATTGTCATTTTTTCCAAGTCATTGATATTTAATGCATCTGATTTCAAACTAACTCCTCCTTATTTAGTTCTAAATAATCTATCACCGGCGTCACCTAATCCAGGTAAAATATAACCTTTTTTATTGAGTTTCCGATCAAGTGAGGCAGTATAAATGATTACTTCGGGATGTTGCTTGTTAATAAATTCTACGCCTTCCGGTGAGGATATTAAAGTTACTAATATTATGTTTTTTCCATTATTTTCTTTTAAAATTTCAATTGCTTTTGCTGAAGAAACACCAGTTGCGAGCATAGGGTCAAGAACGAATATAAGTGAAGAATCATTTAATTTTGGTAATTTTGCATAATATTCTACTGGTTGCAAGCTTTCGGGATCTCTATAAATGCCAATATGCCCAACTGAAGCATTAGGAAGTAATTGTAATATACCATCAGACATTCCAAGACCAGCTCTTAGAATAGGGACTATTACAACATCTTTATCATTAAAAAAATATCCTTTTGTTTTCTCAAGAGGGGTTTCAATCTCAGTTTCAAATAGTTTTATATGTCTTGTAGCTTCGTATCCGATAAGCAAGGTAATTTCTTTTAGTAATTCTCTAAATTCTTTTGGCCCCGTATCAACTCTTCGCATTATTGTTAATTTATGCTTGATCAAAGGGTGATCAACTATTTTTATGTTCATTTTTTACGCCCCCTTTTATGATATTTTCTAATTGTTCAAGCATGTCAATTCTCATTAGTCTTGTTATAAATTCATCCAATTCTCCATCTAGCACAGCTTGAAGGTTGTATGATGTGTAGTTAATTCTATGATCTGTGACTCGGTTTTGTGGAAAGTTATATGTTCTTATTTTTTCGCTTCTTTCTCCAGTTCCTATTTGCGATTTTCTATTAGCACTAATTTTTCTTGCTTGTTCTTCAAGTTTCAATTTGAATAATCTTGCTCTGAGAACGTTCATAGCTTGTTCTTTATTTTGGAGTTGTGATCTTTCAGTTTGACAGGTGACAACTATACCAGTAGGAATATGTGTAATTCTGACAGCTGATTCAGTTTTATTAACGTATTGTCCACCCGCCCCAGATGCTCTATAAGTATCAATTCTTATTTCCGAGGGATTAATTTCGATGTCAACACTAGAGACTTCCGGTAAAACAGCAACTGTAGCAGTGGAAGTGTGAACTCTTCCACCAGATTCAGTTGTGGGGACACGTTGAACTCTGTGTACGCCGCTTTCATATTTTAAATAATTTCCGACATTTTTTCCTTTTATTCTGACAATGACCTCTTTGTATCCTCCTAGATCCGTCTTGTTTTCATCGATAATTTCTGCTTTGAATCCCTTCTTTTCTACATAGCGTAGATACATCCGCAGTAAATCAGCTGCAAATAATGCTGCTTCTTCTCCACCAGTTCCGGCTCTAATTTCCAAATATACATTTTTTCCACTATATTCATTTTCAGGAATGACAATAGAAATCAATTCTTGCATCACATTTTCTTTTTCTTTTTCTAATTTCTCAACTTCTATTTCAAAATTTTCTGGCATTTCTTCTTTCCAAAGTTGGATTTCATCTTCTAATTCTAAGTATTTGTTTGCAAGAGTGTTTATTTCTTTCATTTTTGAATATTCTTCCGAATACTTCTTTATTTCTTCTGGAGATAACGGAACCATTAACTTTTTTTCTAAGTTTTTGATAGCTTCATTACTCCAATTTTTTATTTGAATTACAATATCTAAATTCTCCATCCTAGTCTTTTTTGCACCTCCTGTAAGTTCCTAACATTTTCTAATAACGTTTCTTTGGTGATTATTTCCTTCAAGTAAGCTTCAATTAAAACATCATCAAATAATGTATTTCCTTGCGATTTGCTTGCTTGCATAACACCTTCTATTTGGTGTAATTTTCCTTCACGAATCAAGTTTCTTATCGCCGGTGTTGCAACCATTATTTCTGTAATAGGAATTACTCCAGAGTCTTTTTTGGGGACCAATCGTTGAAAGATTACGGCGACCAAGGTATTTGCAAGTTGTAGGGATATTTGTTTTTGTTGATGTGCCGGGAAAACATCCACAATTCTTTCAGGAGCAGAAGCTGCGGAGTTTGTATGAACGGTGGCAAAAACAAGATGCCCCGTTTCGGCTGATGTTAATGCCATAGAAATTGTTTCTAAGTCTCTCATTTCCCCAACTAGTATAACATCTGGATCTTGCCTTAAAGCATATTTTAAACCATCTGAAAAACTTAGTGTATCTGTTCCGACTTCACGTTGATGAATTAGTGATTTATTATTTTCAAAGACATATTCTATAGGGTCTTCAATGGTAATAATGTGTTTAGCGTATTCACTATTAATATGTTCGATCATTGCGGCAAGAGTGGTTGATTTTCCACTACCAGTTGGTCCGGCAACTAATACAAGACCATATGGTCGTTCTGCAAATGTTTTTAGAATTTGAGGAAGGCCCAATTCATCAACTGTTCGGATTTTTCTAGTAATTAGTCGTAATGCTAGTGCAGGATTTCTTCTTTCATAATAATAGTTTGCTCTAACTCTCAAATCTTCCAATGAGAAAGAAAAGTCAACTTCTTTTTTTTGGCTTTCAATACTATATTCTGAAAGGATTTCTTCTACTGCCTGTTTCAATTCATTTGCATTAATTGGGGGAAAGTCGGAAAGTTTAACTAATTTCCCATCAACTCTGATGATTGGTTCTAATCCTGTGGACAAATGTATATCCGAAGCTCTCATTTGCTTTGCTTTTAGAATAATATCTTTTAGAATTAGCAAATTCATCACTCCTCTATTGTATAGTTGTTACCAAATATGGCTTTTAATTTTTTTAGTACTTGATCCGTTTCATTGTTATCTTCTGTTTTTACAATAAATGTTTTTCTGATACCTGCTTTTGTTAAGTAAAATTTTTCTAGAACATCAATTTTGGATTTAACAATTTCAAGCTGTATTTTTTTATCAGGGGGGAAAGAAATTATAATTTCATTATTAGTTTCTTCAATTTTTGCAAAAGATAATCCAACATACAAAGATAAATCACCTTTTATCTTTAATTCTTCGATAATTTCATTAATAATGCTGCCTTCATTTTCCAAAACTTTTAAATCATTATTAGCACTGTTTGATATTGATGATTTATTAATGATATCTTTAATTTCAGGAGTATTTCCATTACTCGGACTATTTGTTGGTTGTACTTCTTTTAGATTGTTTTTTTGGTCTAGATTATTTTCGAGAGGTTTACTAATATAATTTTTTGATAATTCTATTAATCCAAGTTTAACTAATAAGAACTTCTCATCTGAATATTTTATATCTTTAAGAATCAATGAAATAGGTTTTAAAAGATCGATTTCGCTTAAATCTCCATTTTGAACCTTAAGAATAATGTGTTCAAGTATTTGATTTAAAAATAGTTCAATGTCTTTTCCTGAAAAATAAATTTCTTCTACTAAATTGAGTACTTGTTTTATGTTACCTGTTCTAATAGCTTCGAGTAATTTTTTGATAATTTCTTCAGAAATCATTCCAAGCGTTTCTTTGACTGTATCAACTGTTACTTTTTCGCTTGCAAATCTTACTACCTGTTCCAAAATGGTAAGTGCATCTCTTAATCCACCATTTGCTCTTATTGCAATTTCATGTAATGCTTCGTTTGTGATGTCAAAACCTTCTTTCTCTGATATATATTTTAATCTTTCGACAATTTTATTAAGTTCAATATTTTTAAAATCTATTACTTGACATCTTGAGATTATCGTTGTAGGTATTTTTTCTGGGTTGGTTGTAGCTAGAATGAAAATAACATTTTGCGGAGGTTCTTCAAGAGTTTTTAGCAAAGCATTAAATGCTTCTTTTGTTAACATATGGGCTTCATCAATAATATAAATTTTATATTTTCCTTGTGCAGTATGATATCCAACGGTATCTCGTATTTTTCTAATTTCATCAATCCCTCTATTTGAAGCAGCATCTATTTCATATACATCCATAAAATTACCGTTATCTATTGAAATACAAGAAGAGCATTTATTACATGGTTCAATATCAATACGATTTTCACAATTTAAAGACTTTGCAAGAATTCTTGCAACAGTGGTTTTACCCGTACCTCGAGGGCCTGCAAAGATATATGCATGTGAAACCATATTATTTTTAAGAGAGTTAATGAATAATCTTTTGACATGTTCTTGACCTATGACTTCTGAAAACGTTTTAGGCCTATATTTTCTATAAAGGGTTTCCATTTCCTCCTCCTCTAGCTTTTGTTATAATATTTTCTAATAAAGTGAGAATTTCTTTTCTTGAAAGTTCAGATAAATTAAACCACCTGGCATTTTTATATCTTCGCAACCATATAATTTGTCTTCTTGCAAATCTTCGTGTATTTCTTTTTATTAAATGTATTGCAGTTTTGAAATCATATTTTCTTTCAAAATGAAGAATTAGTTCTTTATATCCAATTGTTTGAAAAGCATTTAAATTTACAGGATACTTCATAATTAGTTTTTTAACTTCGTCTACAAGTCCATTTTTTATCATTGCATCGACTCTTGTATTAATTCTTTCATGTAATTCATCTCTGTTCCTATTTAAGACAATTATAATATAATCATCAGAAATAGAATGATGGTGCTGCAATTCTGAAATTTTTTTTCCAGTTTTCATATAAACTTCCAAAGCTCTTATTGTTCTTTTTATATCAGCCGGGTGAATTCTTGTAGCTGAAGCTGGATCGTACTTTTCAAGCATACTTCTAAGAATCCCAGGCTCTTGTTTTTCAAGATTACTTAATTCTTTTCTTAGGTTTTCATCTCTAGGGACTCCTTCAAACATTCCTTTGGTTAAAGCATCGATATATAACCCTGTACCACCTACAAAAACAGGATAAATACCTTGTTTCAATAATTTTTGCTGAATTTTTAAGGCATCTTGTCTATATTGAAATGCATTGTAGTATTCATCAGGTTTGATGAAGTCGATTAAATGATGCCTAACTAATTTTTGTTCTTCAACTGTGGGTTTTGCTGTGCCAATATCCATATGTTTGTAAACTTGTCTTGAGTCAACAGAAATAACATGGAAGTTTAATTTTTGACCAAGTTCCAAGATAATATCAGTCTTTCCAACAGCTGTTGGGCCACTAATAATTATGTATTTCATACTACTCCACCACTATTTCAACTTGTACTTTTTCACCTTTTAGATTGTTATTTTCAGTATTTAAAATAATTTTCACGGCTTTTATTTTAATGTTCTTTTCTTTGTCAATTAGTTCCACATTATCTTCTAGAATTAGTTCACCTTTTTCTTTGTTATAGAAAAATTTATTTGAATAAGCGGTGATGCTCCCCTTAATGATTTCAATCTTTTGATTTTTTGAATTTCCTTCAAAAACGTTGTTTAATAAATCAAAATTTAGTTTTTCACAATTTATAAAGATAGTTTCTGAACTTTTAGAATCTATAATAGTTAAAGATGAGTCTTCAATTGTCCCATATTGGGTTTCTATATTGTAACTTAGATTTTCACCTTCTAATTCTCCTTTATCAAAAGAAATTTGAACAGTTCCTGTTGCCGATAAAAGTATCCATTTATTTTGAATTTTTTCAATTTCCATTCTTTCAGTTTTAAGAGATAGATTGTCAGGTTCGATCAAAACTACAATATTACCACTGTAACTTATAACGCTATCAGTTGGTTCGACATAGTCGGAAGAAATATGAATAGTTTTTGAAAAAGAAATTAGTACAACAAATATCAAAAAGGATAAAACAATTTTTTTCATAATATACCTCCAATGTATTTTTCGGAAATTTCGTATAATTTTGTTGATAAATTAAAAGGATTTAGACTACTTGTAGTTATTTTAAGTTTATATTTTGCATTGTTAAATCGTTTTCTCATGATTTCATTGGTTCTTGCATAAGTAGAATATACCATATAATCAATTGCATTTTTTAAATTAACATCAAATTTTTTGTTAATGAGAATTACAAAATCACCTTCAGGAACACCATAGACCCATGAACCAGAAACGAAGCCATTATAAGGAGAATATTCTATAGGAAAAGATAAAGTTTTAATCATTGCATCTTGAAGATTATCATCTTCAAGTATTTCGTCATTAAATGTATTTAAATTAAAAGCGTGAATTTTTAATTTTTTTGTTATTTTCTCATCAGGAAAATATTTTGTTACATATTTTATTAGTGTTCTTTGATTTTTGAAGCCATTAAGAGTTTTTGAAGCTTTATAAAGAGCAAGAATTTGTTCAATAATATTCGTAAAGTTGAAACCATATGCGAAATGAAAGGTTTTTAAAGTTTCATCATATATTGTACGAGTATAAGCATAACTTCGGTTTGATGAATTGGTTTTTAAATAAAAATAAGCAGGTATACAAGAAAATCCCGTACAGTGTATTTCATCAAATTCTAATCCGAATTTTTCGCACGCTTTGAAAAAAGCTGGTAAAGAAAAATAGAGGACTGAATTACCTCCAATTGCGAGGATCAAAATCTTCTCTCCTTTCGTATGCATAGGAAAGAGCGGACTGATAAATCTGTTCGTATTTGGGAAACTCGAACCACTCGTAAGGAATCCTATAATATATTACCACATTTGCATTATCTAAATCAATATATTCAATTTCTATTTCTTTCCACGTATCTATGTAAAACATTAATTCTAATTGATCTTTAGGATAGTCAATTGGTGTTCTTGAGAAAGTGCTTGCAATAACGAAATCTGCTCCCATTTTTATAGCTTCACTTACTGGCACAGGAGATAATACCCCCCCATCTGTGTTTTGTACACCTGCCAACCATAGAGGCGAAAACACTCCAGGAACGGATGAACTTGCCATAATTGCGTCAACTAGATAACCTTCTGTGATCAAAAGTGAGTTTGCGTTTTCATTATCAAATGTTACTACACCTATTTGAATTTTGCAATCACTAAATTTTTTTCTACCAAATAAATATCTAAAAAATGGATAATATTCTTCTATTGGAATTAATGAACGTTGTAAGATTCCCCAAGTACCTGAAGATTTATTGAGTTTATTATAATATTTTTTAAACAGTGGTAGGAACTTATCAATAGCAGAGGAAAATTTTTCGTATACTTTTTCACTATTTCCATACAAACCATATAAACCGGCTATTATAGAACCAGCGGAGGAACCTGTAATTATTTCAGGTTTTACGTTGTATTCTTCTAACAATTTAAGTGTAGCAATATGAGAGATTCCTTTAACTCCGCCAGCAGCTAGTGCAAGACCTATTTTCATCATTCCACCTCTAAAATTTTCAATACTTCTTTGATATCTTGAGCGTGTACGTCATTATCACCGGGGGTTTCTAATATCCAAGGTATTTTTTTGATAATTTCATGGTTTAAGAAAACTTTAAACCCATTTATTCCAATTCTTCCTTTTCCTATGTTTTCGTGTCTATCTTTATTAGAACCAAGTTCATTTTTTGAATCATTGAGATGAACAAATAACAACTTTTTTAATGAAAAAAGCTTGTCAATTTTATTTAAAAATTTATCGAGTTCAATTGGGTCTGTAATATTGTATCCTGCATCCCACGCATGGCAAGTATCGATGGTTATTCCAATTCTTTCTGGATATCTTGCTTTATCGATAATATTTTTTAAATGTTCTAATTCATACCCTATATTTCCGCCTTTTTTTGTTACATTTTCTAGTAAGATGAATGTAGACTTTTCTTGTTCCATTGCAATATCCAAGGCTTTTACAATATTTCCTACACCAATTTCTAGACCTTCACCCAGATGGCTGCCAGGATGAATATTTAAATATTTGATTCCTAACGTTGTACATATTTGCATTTCAGAAATTAACAATTTTAATGATTTTTCCCAAGTTTCGTGTTTAGGGCTTGCTAGGTTAATGAGATAACCACTATGGCATAACATTGAATCTTGTGAAATTCCATATTTCTTTATCCCATCGTTGAATTTTTTTACATCATCTTTTTTTGGTAAGTTAGCTTTCCATTGCCGGGGATTGTGTGGAAAAATTTGAAACGTATTTCCACCAATTCCAACAGTTTCTTTGGGTACCCTCTTAAAACCTCCCCCGATAGGCATATGTGCTCCTATTTTTACCACTATGTTCACCGCCTTCTTTCTACCACTCTCTATATTTATTTGTGATTGGCATTCTCCTATCTTTTCCAAATGATCTTTCCGTTATTTTTATTCCCGGGGCGCTTTGTTTTCTCTTATATTCATTTTTGTCAACCAGTTTAGCAACATACTTAACAGTTTCAAGGTTATAACCTTTTTCAGAAATTTCTTCTACAGATTTTTCTTTTTCAATGTATTCTTTTAAAATCCCATCAAGTATTTCGTATGGGGGCAATGAATCTTCATCCTTTTGGTTTGGTTTTAATTCAGCACTAGGTGGTTTAATAAAAACATTTTCGGGGATAATTTCTTTTCTTTTATATTTATTATACCACCTGGCAATTTTGTATACTTCAGTTTTGTAAACGTCTTTTATAGGTGATAAACCTCCAACCATATCCCCATATAATGTGGCATATCCAGTAGCTGCTTCACTTTTATTACCAGTAGCCAAAACTAGGTATCCAAATTTGTTTGAAAGTGCCATTAAAATATTTCCTCTGATTCTTGCTTGTAAGTTTTCTTCAGTTGTATCTTCCTTTAAGCCTTTGAAAATCTCTGAAAAACCTTCTTTGTATTTTTCAAAAATATCTTCTATAGAAATAATATGGTATTTAATATTTAAATTTTGGGCAAGGGTAATTGCATCATCAATACTGTGTTGAGAGGTATACATAGAAGGCATCAAAACTCCTATAACATTTTCTGGTTTAAGAGCTTCAGCAGCGATAACAGCGACTAATGAAGAATCTATACCACCACTTAATCCTAGAACAACTTTCGAAAAACCATTTTTAATTACATAATCTTTAAGTCCTAAAGTTAATGCTTTAAATATTTCTTCTTCTTTTTCAAGTTTATATTCTTTTTTATTAACAAATTCGAATTTTTTTGGTGTAGGGTTAAGTTGAGCCTTTACTGTAATAACTTCAGAGTTTTTGATTTTTTCAATATATCTTCTTCTTGGATCATGTAAATTTGTCCGAAGATTTTCTTCGATTGGTATGTCGATTATTATTAATTCTTCTTCAAAAGGTTTCCCTTCGAATATTATATTTCCTTCTGAATTTGTTACAATACTTCCACCGTCAAAAACAATTTCATCTTGCCCACCTACAAGATTACAATATACTATTGGGCAATGATAATCATAAGATTTTTGAGCCAAATAGTTTTTCCTTAATTCTCGTTTGCCATAAAAATATGGAGACGCGGAAAGATTTAGAATAAGTTGTGCGCCATTAGTTACTTGATAATGCATTGGACCTAAGGGACTCCAAATGTCTTCACAAATGTTAATACCAATTTTTATGTTTCCATAATTTATTATTACAATTTCTTCACCAGGCTTGAAATATCTTCTTTCATCAAAAACACTGTAATTTGGTAAGAGTTGTTTGTGATATTTACCAATTAGTTGACCATTTTGAATAATTGCAGCTGCATTATATGCATCATTTTTAACATCAATAAAACCAAGCAAAATAACCGGATTTTTACCTTTAGAATAATCTATTATTTTGTTTAAGTATTCTATGTTTTTCGATAAAAACGAAGTTCTAAGAACTAAGTCTTCTGGAGGATAACCGGTTAGAAATAATTCAGGAAATATAACGAAATCAGAATTTTTTTCTTCGGAAAAATTTATAGCTTCAATTATTTTTTTATAATTTGTTTCAAAATCTCCAAGTGTAGAATTTAATTGGGCCAAAGTTACTCTTATAAACATAAATTTCGCCTCCTTTATAAAAAATTATAACACGAAAATGTGTTATAATTTTGGCGAAAGGAGTGAAATAGTGGTAAAGATTAGTAATTTAAAATTTTTTGAACCTTCTCCTTATTTTAGAAAAATGTTAATTCTAGAATCTATATACGAAGATGAAACTATAACACAAAAGCAGTTGTCAATAAAGGTAGGAATAGTACCTTCATTGATTAATAAATACTTGTCTGAATTAAAAAAAGATGGATTTATAACTGTTACAAAAACAGGAAAACGTGCGAAATACAATCTTACCAAAAATGGCTTATCAGAACTTAATTTGATGAGATTAGCTTTTTTTAATGACATAGTTAACCTTTCAAATCAAATAAATGTACACCTTGAGAGTATATTTTTGAAATTAAAAGGTAAAAGACATATTGCTGTTTACGGGGCAGGAATAGTGGGAAAGACATTGTGTGAGTTATTGGTTAATAGAAATTTTAATGTTGTAGTTTTTTTCGATGATGATGAAAGTAAAATTGGTACACGTATTCGAGGGATTCCTGTTATTAGTATTAATTCTCCAGCGAAGTTTGATGCATTAGTAGTTGCCTCTTTTAAGAACGCTCGAAAAATGGCAAATAAAGCTTTAAGTATTGGGTTTAGGGATGTATACATTTTCAAAACGGAGGGTATAAAACTAATATGGTATGGTTAAAAATATTAAAGTATATTTCGATCTTTTTGATATTTCTTGTTCTACTTTCGATGTTATTTGAAAAATCTAGTTATTCTATAAATTTCTCTTCTCTTGGAGAAGTAAATAATTTTGTGACTGAAATTTATTTAAAAAACAGATTATATGATACAATTTTTGAGGTTTTAGTATTTTCTTTGGCTGCTTTAGGTGTTTTATTATTTAATTTTTCTATTGAATTGAATAGAATATTTTTGCATGAAGAGCATATAAGGATTTTATTAAGATTTTTAAGTTTTTTTGTAATGTTGAGTTCTTTTTATTTGGCATATTATGGCCATATTACTCCAGGTGGAGGTTTTTCAGCTGGAGTTGCAGGTGGGACAGCACTTCTTCTATATGCCTTAAGTACTACTATAAGTGAATTTGAACATTTTTTTCACGGTTTTAAAGTAAAATTGTTTGAAAAAATTTTCTTATTTTTTATTTATATTTTTTCTGTGGTTACTTTTTTTGAAGGTACTAGCTTTTGGCAAATTAATAATATTATTCTTTTGAATATATTGATTTATCTCAAAGTGATGTTTGGAACATGGATAATATTGTACAGTTTTATTAAACATCGTGGAATAATTTAGAAAGTTGGGGTGATATTTTGAAAAAAAAGTTTTTTTATATCCTAATTTCAATATTTATCATAATTTTGATCGGTATTTTTTTATCAAAAGTTTTTAGTGGAGAAATTATTGTCAAAAGATATATTTTTCGGATAGGCAGATTTGAATTAAGATGGTACAGTGTAATGATTGTGTTTGGTATCATATTATCATATATTCTTGTTAGAAGACGTTTAGAAATTTATAAAATTAATCCTGAAGAACTTGATGAAGCTTTATTTTGGGGAATTATTTTTGGGATAATAGGTGCGAGAATTTATTATGTAATTTTTATGTGGAAAGATTTTTATTCTAAATATCCTTCTGAGATTTTTAAGATCTGGCATGGAGGGCTTGCAATACATGGTGCCATTATTGGTGCAATATTAGCAACATACTTATATACAAAATTGAAAAAAAATTGTTCGTTTACATTTTTGCAGGGTTTGGATTTGTTTACAAGTGTTTTGCCTTTAGGGCAAGCTCTTGGGAGATGGGGTAATTTTTTTAATTACGAAGCGTATGGCAGGCCCACCAATTTACCTTGGGGTATGTATGTTCCTCTATCAAACAGAATGCCCGGGTATGAAGATTTCAGTAAATTTCATCCAACTTTTTTATACGAAAGTGTAATTGACTTTTTAATATTCTTGTTTCTTTATAGATATGATTTAAAAAAGAAAAGTCATGGAGAAACAACGGCACTTTATTTTATATTGTACTCATTGAATAGATATTGGATTGAAGCTTTGAGAACAGATAGTCTTTATTGGGGAAAAATTAGGGTTGCACAATTAATAAGTGCAGTTTTGATGGTATTTGGAATCAGTATGTTTATTTATTTAAGGATAAAAAAAGCGAAGGAGGTGTGAAAATGTTAGACAGGCAAAACGTTATTAAAGATTTGATATCCTCTAATAACTCAAAAATCGTAATGTTGGTAATGGATGGTATAGGTGATATTCCCAATGAACAAGGTGTAACTCCATTACAAAAAGCAAATACTCCTAATCTTGATTTTCTCGCAACCAAGAGTGATTTGGGACAAACCATTCCTGTTTTACCTGGAATAACCCCTGGAAGTGGTCCCGGTCATTTGGGAATTTTTGGGTATGATCCTTTAAAATATCAGATAGGTAGAGGAATATTAGAAGCATTGGGAAGCGATGTAGAAGTTGGTGAAAAAGATGTTGTTGCAAGAGGAAATTTTGCAACAATAGATGGTAATATAATTTTAGATAGAAGGGCAGGTAGGCCGGCGACTGAAGAAAGTGCGAAAGTAGTTGAATTATTAAACGAAAAGATAAAACAAATAGATGATGTGAAGATAACATTTTATCCTGGTAAAGAGCATCGTTTTGTAGTAAAACTTACAGGTGAAGGTTTAGGTGATAAATTAGAAGATGCAGATCCGCAAAAAGAAGGCAAGCCTATAAAGTATACAACGGCTTTAGAACCAGGTTCTGAAAAAACAGCAATTATTGTAAATAAACTATTAGATAAAATAAAAGAGGTTTTAAAGGATAACCCCAAGATGAATTTCGCACTCTTAAGGGGTTTTTCAAAATATCCAGATTTACCTCAATTTGGAAATGTTTTTAAATTGAAAGCTGCTGCAATTGCTGTGTATCCAATGTATAGAGGGCTTGCCAAATTGGTTGGCATGAATGTTGTAACAACAGGTCAGACAGTTGAAGATGAATTTAATACTGTTAAAGAGATATGGAATGAATTTGACTTTTTCTATATACATGTTAAAAAGACTGATTCATATGGTGAAGATGGAAACTTTGAAAACAAAGTAAAAGTTATTGAGGAAGTTGATAGAGCTTTACCTATTTTACTTGAATTAAAACCAGATGTTTTAATAATTACTGGTGATCATTCCACACCTTGTCTTATGAAAGGACATTCTTTTCATCCTGTTCCTTTAATGATTAGTGCTAAATATACTAGGAGAGGTTTATCAAAAACATTTGATGAGTTTGAATGTGTAAGAGGAACTTTAGGAACTATTTATGCAGTTGATATTATGCCTCTTGCACTAGCATATTCAGGAAGACTAAAAAAATACGGAGCATAATGGTCGTTATTTTGTTTCTTTTAGCTATTTTAGGGGCTTTAATAGCCCCTATTTTTTCTGTTCCGAGGCTTTTATTATTTTTACCTATACTTTTTTACAAACGGCCTATGTTCTTTTTAGGTTTATCAATTATTTTAATTGTTAATTATATGGGGGGAATAAATGTTCAGGGTAATTTTGAATTTGTTGGTCGTGTTGTACAAACAAATGATAACTTTTCAATTGTTCGGGGAAAAATTTATTACGAGGAGGAATGGCGTAATCTAAATTTAAGTGTAGGAGTTTATAAAGAAATTCCACTTGGTGATATTGTTTATTATTATGGCGATATGACAAGTAGGAAATTGAATTATCCAAAAGTGATATTAAACAAAAATAGGGTGATGTCATCACCCTATTCTTTGAGTATTATTAGAAAAGTTTATCTAGTTACTGAAAGTTTTAGAGAAGAACTTCTAAAATATAGCGAAGTTTTTTATGGATTATTTGGTGGAAAAATTAAAAATAATGATTATTATAATAGTGGTTTGTATCATTTTTTCAGTGTTTCTGGTATGCATGTTTCATTGTTATTTAGTTTTTCTTTGCTGTTTTTTTCGATTTTTGGTATTAAGAGAAAAATTAGAAATACGATTTCTTTAGTAATTCCGTTTGTATTTATTGTCGGTACAGGTTTAAACTTACCATCTCTGAGAGCCTTTATTTATCTTTTAGCATTGGTGATACTAGAATTATTGGAATTAAAATTTTCTAAACTCAATGTATTGTGTGTTGTAGGAATTACTTTTCTTTTGTTGGAACCTTCACTTTCATACTCTCTATCATTTTACATGAGTTTTTTCAGTACATTTGGTATATTAAGTGTTGAAAACAAATATTTAAAACCAATTGCTGCGTTTTTGGGAAGTGCACCATATCTGTCGCTGTTTTCATCTATTAATATTTTTTCAATTGTAGGAAGTATTATTATTTTGCTTCCTGTACAAGCTGTGCTTATTCTTCTCTCACTTTCGTTTTTATTTTATTTGTTAAATTTTCATGTTTTAACTCATGCATTTTTATATATAGCACTTCCTTTTACAAAAATTATTGAAGCGGTTTCTTATATATTTTCTAAACTACCGTACATTCCAGGTAGTATTTATTCTTATTTTTTCTTTTCTTTTCTTTTTTTTGTTTTTTTATTACAGTTCGGACAAATTCCATATATTTTAAAATCAAAGTTTTCGAAAACAAATCCCTGATTTTTTAGCTCTCTTTTCAATGTTTTGAGATGTTTTTCTTCAATTTCATATATTTTCCCGCAATTTTTACATATGAAATGATGATGTTGCTTATTCTTTTTTGCTAATTCATATCTATAAATTCCTTCTCCGAAATCTAATTTTCTTAAGAATCCAAATTCTACCAAAAGTTCTATTGTGCGATAAACTGTTGCCTTACTAACTGAATGTTTGTTAGAAAACAGAATCCTATAAACATCTTCTGCTCCAAGGTGTTCATCTTCATTATCCATAAATACTTTCAAAACAAGTTCTCTTTGAGGTGTCATTCTGTATTTTTTATCTTTTAATGTTTTTTTCAACGCGTCGAGATACATATTCTTCCTCCTCAGATATTCATTATAGGTTTGATATCAATTTTCCAACCTGTTAATTTTGCTGCAAGGCGTGCATTTTGGCCACCCTTGCCAATTGCTAGAGAAAGTTGGTTTGGTGGAACAATAACACGAGAAGCTTTATTTTCAAAATCTAAAATTTCAACTTCAATTACACTTGCTGGCTGAAGAGCTGCTGCAATAAATTCTTTCGGATCTTCCGACCATTTTATAATGTCTAATTTTTCACCTTTTAATTCTTTCAATATTGCTGCAATCCTTATACCTTCTTCGCCAATACATGCCCCAACGGGATCAACTTTTGGATTATTTGATTTGACTGCTACTTTTGTCCTGATTCCTGGTTCTCTTACAATTTTGACTATTTCAACAACTTTGTTTTCTATTTCAGGGACTTCAAGTTCTAATAAACCTTTTATGAAATCTTCATTAATTCTTGTAACCATTATTCTTGGTCCTTTTTTATCTTTTTTAACGTCTTTAATATGGACTTTGATTAATGATGATGCTTCTATCTCTTCACCTGGTATCCATTCTTTTTTTGGAAGTCTTGTTTCAAGTTTTCCTATTCTTATATCTGCCCAATCTGGTGTTACTCTTATTACTTCGGCTGTAGTGATTTTTCCGATTAATTCTGAATATTTTTCAAACTGTTTTTCTTTTTCTATTTCTCTAATTTTTTGAATAAGAACCTGCTTGGCAGTTTGAGCTGCAATCCTGCCAAATTTTTTTATATTCAATCTTTTTTTTACGATATCTCCGACTGAAGCATCTGATTTAATTTTTAAAGCGTCCTCCAAAGATATCTGTTTTTTGTCATCTTCGACTTCATCAACTACTTCAAGTAATTGATATACTTCAATCTCTCCTGTTTGTCTGTTGATTATTATCTCAACGTTTTTTTCGCCTCCATGGTCTTTCCTGTATGCGCTAACAAGTGCTTTTTCAATCACTGGTATTATTTCATCTGGTTTAATTCCTTTTTCTTCTTCTAACTGTTCTAAAGCCCTTAAAAAATCTAAATTCATTTAAATCCCTCCTAAAATTCAATTTCTAAATTTGCTTTTTCAATTTCTGAATAATTAATCCTTTCGGTATTTCCATTTTCTAAGAGAATGTAGATAACATTATTCTCAACATTTAAAATTTGACCAATAATTGTTTTTGTTTTTGTGATTATTTTTGCTTTTTTATTTTGAAATCTAATAAAATCATTTATATTTCTTAAAGGTCTATCAAGTCCAGGTGAAGAAACAGTAAGAAAATATCTTTTTGGGATGATATCTAGCATATCTAAAGTAGCTTCAATTTCTCTAGAGACCTTTTCGCAATCTGTTGTGCTAACATAATCAAAAGGGTTGTCTATAATGATTTCTAAGATCCATTTTCCGGATTGATTATAATACTTCACATCAAATAATTCTAAACCATATTTTTCGGTTGCACTTTTTGCAAGTTCTTTGACTTTTTTAATTAATTCATTGTTTTTCATGAAATCACCTCACATATAAATATTAAACCGGGACTTTAGTCCCGGTAATTTCTGGCGGAGAGGGTGGGATTTGAACCCACGGACGCCTTGCGGGCGTCACACGCTCTCCAGGCGTGCGCCTTCGACCGCTCGGCCACCTCTCCATGAATCTGTAAATGATTTTACCATAAAAATTGAATTTTGCAATACTTAACTTATTATTTGATTTTATTTGTGATTAAGATATACTATATTTATGGATTGAATATGTATGTGAGGTGATCGAATTGTTCAGATATTTTTTTGGAGGAATACTAATGGGACTTGCAAATTTAGTTCCTGGTATTAGCGGAGGAACTATGGCAGTGATAGCAGGTATTTATAATGATTTAGTGGTATCTATTTCAGATTTATTTAAATTTAAAAAAAATAGTTTTAAAATATTGTTTGTTATTGGAGTAGGAATTTTTGTTTCTCTTTTTTCCGGAGCAAAAGTTTTCGAATTTGGACTTGAAAATTATCCGTTTTATATGTATTCATTCTTTTTTGGTTTGATTCTGGCTTCTATTTTTTACTTGAAAAGGAAAATTAAATTTAGGATTTTGCCGACAATTGTTGGTATAATTTTAGTATTAGTACCGAATTTTCTTCCTTATAGTTCATCAGTTTCAAATTTAAAACTTTTTTTTGGTGGATTTTTAGGTGGAGCTGCAATGATAATCCCAGGATTAAGTGGCTCTTTGATGCTGCTGATTTTAGGGATATATGATACGGGAATTTCAGCAATTAGTAATATGAAACTTGGCGTATTAATAATTCTTGGTTTAGGAGTTTTAGTAGGAATTTACGCTATTTCTCATTTGATAAGGTGGGCTTTAGAAAAGAATGAAGTATTTGTTAATAATTTCGTTTTTGGTTTGGTCATTGGATCATTATATCCTATTTTTCCAACAATGCATGGAAAAGGTAGTATTTTTTTAGGACTTTTTGTGGCAATTGTAGGTTACTTTTTGGCATTATTAATAGAAAAAATTGATAATAATATGCTATAATAAATTGGGAGGTGTAATTTATGGAAATAAGAATTAAAAAGCTTTCTGATAAAGAAATAGAGGAACTGGGAATAAAAAATTGGCCAATTTGGACGAAAGAAGTATCAGTTTTTGATTGGTATTATGATGAAAAGGAAAAATGTTATTTTTTAGAAGGTGAAGTAGAAGTTGAAACACAAGATGGGAAAACATATACTATAAAAAAAGGTGATTTTGTTGAATTTCCAAAAGGGTTAAAATGTATTTGGAAGATCAAATCACCTGTCAGAAAGCATTATAAAATTGGTTAGTAGGGGTGATAGTGTGGATATCAAAAATATGCCTCTTAAAGAGTTTTGTGATAAAGTTGCTGAAAAATCTCCGGTTCCTGGTGGAGGAGCGGTAGGTGCAGTTGTGGCTGCTCTTGCTGCATCGCTGAATCAAATGGTTGCAAATTTAACTATAGGCAAGAAAAAGTATGTTGATTATCAGGAAATTATGGAAGAAGTTTTAGAAGCTATGGAGTATTCTAGAAATAAATTACAAGAAATTGCTATGAAAGATATTGAAGCATTTAATGAAGTTATGAAGGCTATAAAAATGCCTAAAGATGATCCAAGTAGAGAGAGAATATTACAAGAAGCATTAAAAAAAGCTGCAGATATTCCTTTTGAACTTGCAAGAGAAGCCCGAAATATTCTAAGGTATTGTCAAAATACATGTAGATGGGGAAATAAAAATGCTATTTCTGATGCTTATTCTGCTGCAGAATTAGCAAAAGCTGCTTATAGGATAGCGATGTATAACGTTTTAATAAATTTAAAGTCTATTAAAGATAAAGAATTCGTAGAAAAATACATAACAGAACTTGAAGAGTTAAAAAATGAAGTAAGAGGTTTCTACACTGATATTAGGGAGTTGGTTAAAGAAAATGGCTTTGAAATTTGAATTAATAAAAGTTTTAGGGAAAGCTAGGAGAGGTAGAATATATCTACCTCATGGAATTGTTGAAACACCTACTTTTATGCCTGTTGGGACAAATGCAAATGTTAAATTAATGACTCCTAAGGAACTTGAAGAAGTAGGGGCACAGATTATTTTAGGGAATGCTTTTCATTTGTATTTAAAGCCCGGAATGGAAGTGTTAAAATTTCACGGTGGAATAAATAATTTTATTGGATGGCATAAACCTGTTTTAACAGATAGTGGAGGATTTCAAGTTTTTAGTTTAAGAGAAGGAAGAAAAGTTACTGATGAAGGAGTATTAATTAAATCTCCTTTAGATGGGAGTAAACACATGATAACCCCTGAGCTTTCAATGGAAATTCAGAATGCTATCAATTCAGATATAGTCATGGCCTTTGATTATTGTGCTGAACCGGGTATTGAGTATGATAAAGCAGTAAGAGCTTTAGAGTTGACTACGAAATGGGCTGAAAGAAGTTTAAAAAGGATCAGAGAATTGTCTGATCAAGCTATTTTTGGAATAGTTCAAGGAGCATTTTTTCATGATTTAAGAGAAAGAAGTGCAAGAGAAATTACAAGTATGGAGTTTGATGGATTTGCAATTGGTGGTTTGAGCGTGGGAGAAGAATATGATATTACATTAAAGATGACAGAATTTACTGTTCCATTTCTCCCGGAGAATAAGCCAAGATATTTCATGGGGGCTGGTTCCCCAAAGCTTATTGTTGACCTGGTTTATAATGGAGTGGATATTTTTGATAGTGTTCTTCCTACAAGAGTGGCGAGGCATGGTCAAGCATTGACTTGGATAGGAAAGTTAAACATTAGAGCAGCAAAATTCAAATTTGATAAATCTCCAATTGAGGAAACTTGTACTTGTTATACGTGTAAAAACTTTTCTAGGTCTTATATAAGGCATTTATTTGATCGAAGAGAAGTTTTAGGTCAAATCCTACTAACGATTCATAATTTGCATTTTATGATGGATTTGAGTAAAAAAATAAGGGATTCAATTGAGGAGGGTACTTTTGAAAAGTTAAGAGGGGAGGTATTAAAACATTATGATTAAAAAAGTTTTTGTATTTTTAATTTTAGTTATTTCAGTTTTTTTGTTTGGTGTAAGATATGTTGAGAATCCAGCGTTTTCTTTAAACCAAAATACTGCTTTAGGTTTTGAGTACGGTACATATTTTGGGGGAATTCATGGTTGGACAACAAATTTTGGGTTGTATTATAATGAATTTGAAGAAAATATGATAGGTAATTTTTATTTATTTGCGTCAAAAGATAGTTCTCAAAGTATAAATGAAGTGGGTTACAGTATTAGCGGAGAAAATGACACGATAAAGTGGGGAGGAGACATTAAAATAGTTAATTATACGGATGAATCAACAAGTGCTTTTTTAATGAATATTGGTATAGGCTTTGCGGGAGAAATTTTTGATAATGTATTTTTAGGAGCATTTCTTGATGATTTTTCTATTTATTCTCAATATCCTGGAGAGGCTTTCAAGGGAAACGTTGGAATAGATTTAGTTTATGATTTAGGAAACTTTGTTCTTTATGCAAACATGAATTATATAAAACAAGAATATTTCCAATTTAATATTGGTGGGGGAGTAGATTTCGACTTTATTGCATTGGGAGGATACTGGTCACCTGAATATTATAACAAAGTTGGAGCATTTTATAACAAAATGAAAGGATACTTTGCATTTAAAATAGGTAATTTATCGGCAAAAATAGATGCTTTCTATTCATTTTCAAATGTTAGTTCTGCTACGGTTGATTTACCTATGAATTATGAAAATCATTCTTATGGGTATAATGTAACAATAGAGGTGAGGTTTTGAAGAAGAAAATTCTAGAGAAAGATGATATTAGACGTTCTCTAGTTCGGATTTCCCACGAAATTCTTGAAAAAAATAAAGGGATAGAAAATTTGGTAATTATTGGAATTTTAACTCGAGGTTATTATTTAGCAAAGAGAATAGTTGAAAATATAGAAATTTTTGAAGGTATCAAAGTGCCTCTAGGTAGTTTAGACGTGGGCCCTTTTAGAGATGATGAGAAAAGAAAAAAAGAAGATAAAAGTGAAATAAGTTTTAGTTTAACTAATAAAAAGGTTGTTCTTGTTGATGATGTTTTATTTACAGGTAGAACTGTAAGAGCTGCAATGGATGCTATAACAAGTCGAGGTAGGCCAAGTTTAATTCAACTTGCTGTATTAGTAGATCGAGGTCATCGTGAGTTTCCTATAAGACCAGATTATGTTGGAAAAAATATTCCGAGTTCGAAGCATAAAGAAATTGTTAAAGTAAGAGTTGAGGAAGTAGATGGAGAAGATGCAGTATATATCGAAAAACTTGTTAAGGAGGAATAGAAAGTGAAGCTTTTTGGAACAGATGGAATAAGGGGAGTTGTTAACGAATTTCTGACTCCAGATTTAGCATTTAGAATGGGGAACGCTGTTGGTAGAATTATTGATGGTAGGGTTTTTGTAGCAAAAGATACGAGAAATACAGGAGATTTACTTGAATCTGCTTTAATTGCAGGTTTAGTTTCTTCAGGAGTAGATGTTTATAGATGTGGTATAATGCCTACTCCTGCCTTGGCTTTAATAACTAAGTTAGAAGACTCAGCTGGTATAATGATATCTGCTTCTCATAATCCCCCTGAGTACAATGGCTTAAAAATCATATTTAAAGGTTATAAGCTACCTGATGAAATTGAAGAAAGAATTGAAAATGAAATGAAAAATATAAAATATGTGAATTATAGCGAAGTAGGAAAGGTGATTGATTACCAATTTGCAATAGAAGAGTATGTAAATTATATTCATAAACTTTATCCAAATTTGAATTTGAATGGTATAAAGATATTAATAGATACAGCAAATGGAGCGACTTTCAATTTAAATCCGATGATATTAGAAAGTTTTGGTGCAAAAATAAAAGTAATTAATAATAAACCAGATGGATTTAACATTAATGATAATTGTGGCTCTACTCATCCTGAACACGCAAGGAAATTTTTAAAAGATGGAGATATTGCAATTCTTCATGATGGAGATGGCGATAGGTGTATTTTTCTTGATGAGTCAGGAGAAGAAGTTCATGGAGATAAAATTTTAGGTATTACTGCTTGTCAGATGAAAAACGAAAACAGACTTTCAAAAAATACAGTTGTGTTAACAATTCTTTCAAATATGGGATTAGAAAAATATTTAACAGATAATGGTATTAGAGTGATTAGAACTAGAGTTGGCGATAGGTATATTTTACAAGAAATGCTAAACAATGGTTTTGTTTTAGGTGGAGAAAGAAGTGGACACATAATTTATTTGGATCGAACTACAACAGGAGATGGTTTAATTACGGCATTAGAAGTATTAAGTGTCATTACAAAGACGGGTAAATCTTTATTTGAGCTTGCAAGTGTGATACCAGATTATCCACAGGTAATGTTAAATTTAAAAGTAGAGAATAAAGAAATTTACAAAAATAAACTTGTATTTGAAAAAATTAAGGAGTATAAAGATTATAGGATAATTATTCGACCGTCTGGGACAGAACCTGTTATTCGAATTTTAGTTGAAGGGCCAAATTTAGAAAAATCGAACGAAATTGCTGAGGAATTTTATAGTTTAATTGAATCATTGCTTTGAGAGGAGTGAGTTGATGGATAAAGTAACAAAAGAAGCCGTTTGGAACAAGTTAAAAGAGGTTATTGATTTTGAAATAGGATTGGATGTAGTTTCCTTAGGATTGATATATGATGTACAAGTTGACGAGAAAAACAATGTATATGTTTTAATGACTATGACTACTCCTATGTGTCCCTTAGCGGGTATGATAATGCAAGATGCGGAGACAAAATTAAGGGAAATAGAGGGAGTGAACGAAGTAAAAGTTGAACTTACTTTTGATCCTCCTTGGACACCCGATAGAATCGATCCAGAGGTGAGAGGTCAATTAGGAATATGAAAATCAAAGAAGCTTTGAAAATCGCAAAAGAAAATGGGCTTCCTGAGTTGGAAGCCCATCTTATTATTTGCAGTATTATTAATAAAAATAAGGAGTTTATTATAGCACATCCTGAGTATGAATTATACGAAGAAAGTTTTATCAAGTTGATAGAAATGAGAAAAGAAGGTTATCCTTTACAATATATAACAAAAGGAAAAGAATTTTTTAAAAGATGGTTTTATATTGAGGAAGGTGTCTTTATTCCACGGTATGAAACGGAATTCTTAGTGGAAGTAGCGATAACTTATATAAAAAAATATAACATAAAAAAATTTTGTGAAATTGGGGTTGGTAGTGGAGCAATAATAATCAGTATTTTGAGTGAAACAGCTACTTTTGGATATGGTACAGATATTTCTCGAAAAGCGATAAAAGTTACAAGTATAAATGCCGAAAGGTTAGGAGTGAAAGATAGATTAGTATTGAAAAAGGGTTCATTTTTAGAGCCTTTTAAAAAAATTTATAATGATTTAGAGTTGATTGTTTCCAACCCGCCCTATGTAAAAATTTATAGTAATCTTCAAAAAGAATTATTTTGGGAACCAAGAGAAGCTTTATTTGCAGGTGAAGATGGTTTAGATTTTTACAAAGAATTCTTAAATATGTATAACTTATCTGGTAAAATTGTAATATTGGAGATAGGTCATGATCAGGGGGATTTCTTTAGGAAAATGGGTTGGAAAGTGTTGAAGGACTATTCAGGTAATGATAGAGTTGCGGTATACAATTCAAGGAGGTGAAAAAGTGAAAGTTGTTTTGTTAAAGGATGTTCATAAAATTGGAAAAAAGGGAGAAGTTAAGAATGTTTCTGATGGATATGCAAGAAATTATTTAATTCCCAAAAAATTAGCTGTTGAGGCAACACCAGAAATTTTAAAGAAATTAGAACTTGAAAAACAAAGACAACTTGAAAAGGAGAAAGAGTTGAAGAAGGAAAGCCAGGAGTTGTTAAAACAATTTCAAAAACAATTGTACAAGATAGAAGTAAAAGCTGGAGGTAGTGGAAAATTATTTGGTGCACTAACTAGTGCTGATATTGCAAATGCAGTCTTTAAAAAGACAGGAAAATATGTGGATAAAAAGTGGATAGTTTTAGATAAACCTATAAAAAAATTGGGGCTCTATGATGTTACTGTCAAATTGCCTGGTGGAGTTTCAGGAATTATAAAAGTAGAAGTTGTACAGGAGGTTAAAAGTTGAATATAATAGGCTATTCAAAAGCTTTATATACAACGTGGGTTTATTATTCTCCTGAAAGAATTTTGTTTGATGCAGGAGAAGGTGTATCTACTATGATGAATAATAAAATTTATGCAATAAAACATATATTTTTAACACATGGTCATGTAGACCATATTTCTGGTTTATGGTCGTTAATTAACACAAGAAATAATGCAATGGGAGATAGAGGAAAAGATTTAAGTATATACTATCCGAAGGGGAACAAAGGGATAGAGGAATATTTAACTTTTATTCGAAAAGTTAATTCAGATTTAAGGTTCAATTTGAATATTTATCCTATTGAAGATGGTAGTGAAATCATTTTGCGTGATTCGAAACAAAATAAAAAGTTTATAAGAGCATTCAAAGTAAAGCATACACAAAATGAAAAAAGTTTTGGTTATCATGTCTTTGAAGAAAGAAAAAAATTAAAAAAAGAATTTCAAAATTTATCTCAAAATGAGATTGCAGAATTAGCTAAATTATATGGAAGTGATTATATAACTGAAAAGTATAACAGTAAAATTTTGACTTTTTCTGGTGATACATATTTATTGAAAAAGAAGGATATAGAAGATACCGAAATACTATTCCACGAATGTACGTTTTTAAACAAAAACGATAGGAAATACAATAATCATGCAACTATCGAAGATATTGTAGAATTAGTAAAAGATACAAAAATAAAGAAATTAATTCTCTATCATATTTCTGGAAGATATTTGAGAAAAGTAGAAAGTATAATCTCAAGATATAGATATGAATTGGAAAATATAGAGTTATATTATATAAAACCTGATAAATTGTTTAAGCTATAGGAGGTTGTATGAAAAGGTATTTGTTTATAAGTGACTTACATATAGGAGATGGAAGTGCAAAAGATGATTTTGAATTTGATAAAGTTTTTGAAAAAACTTTGGAGGATTTTTCATCTTTAAGCGAAGTGGAATTGTTTATAGTTGGAGATGGTTTTGAATTATTGGAAACATCAAAGGTTTCTAAGTTTGGTTTAATTGAATTTGAAGAATTAATAAATAAACTGGAACCGGATATTATTATAGATATTGAAAAAAAGCATCGCAAAGTATTTGATGCATTAAGAAATTTTGCAAAAAATAATAAAATACATTATATAGTTGGAAACCATGATTATTATCTATTAAAAAATTTGAAACTTCAAGAAAAGTTGAAGGAATTAATCCCAAATTTGGAAGTTGAACCATATTTTTATGATGAACATGTGAAATTGTTGGTTATTCATGGAAATCAATTTGATCCTGTAAATAAATTTGCCATAAACAAAAAAAATGGTGAGATTGTCCCGCCTTTGGGTGATTTTATTGTTAGGTATATGATGAGTAATTTTGATAAAAAAATTGAAAATTTTGTTCCACAATATGTAATAAAAGAATATGATAACGTAAGACCTACTCTTGATTTATTTAATTGGTTTGAAGTAATAATGGAAACGTATGATTTGAGCATAGATTTATTTGAAATGTGGATAACTGAATTTTTAAAAATGATGAGGAGTTTAGAAGCCAAGGAATGGATGAAGAACAATTATCCTTTTTTGAGTATTTTTTCTAAAGTATTTTTAAATAGGTTTGGAGGTATAAAATTTGGAGAGTTATTGGTTCGTTTAATTATGAACATAAGGAAAGTTAAGAAAACTGATTATTTGTTAAAAAAAGCCAAAAAGATTCTTTCGGGAAAAATGCAGTTGGAAGAATATTTAGTTGGATACGAAGATGGGAAAGAAATAGGTGATGTTAATGGGGTCATTATGGGGCATATACATCACAATAATTTTAAAATAATTGATGTGGATAATAAACCAAAATATTATATAAATTGTGGTTCGTGGAAACCAATTGTAGAAAAATTAAAAAAGAATTTTTTTCACAAAAAAAACGAATTATTTTATGCCCTCTTAACTTTGGACAAAGATGTTGAAATTACAACTGCAACAATTAATCAGCTAAAAAGACGGGAAGTGGTAACTTGAAGGTAGTAACTACCCACAAAAATCCCGATTTTGATGGATTTGCAGCTGCTTATGCTTACAAAAAGTTGAATCCTGACTTTGAAATTGTTATAAGTGGAAAAATTCAACAAAATCTTGAAGAATTTCTCAGATTATTTGAGTTTAAATACTTAAATGAAAGTGAATGGAAAAATAAAATAGAAAAATTGGTAATTGTTGACAATTCTCTTTTAAGTAGAGTTGGAAAAACAATTTTGGAAATGTCTAAAGATGCAGAAATTTTAGTTTATGATCATCACCCTGATATCAAAAATGTTGATAATAGGTTGGAAATTAATAGTTTTAACGTAGGAGCTATAACTACCTATTTTGTCAAAAAGATAATGAAAAGAAATATAGTCCTAAACGAAAGAGAAGCGACACTTTTTGCTATAGCAATATACGAAGATACAGGTAATTTTTTATATAATACAACTTCACCATTAGATTTTGAAGTAGCAAAATTTTTGATTGAAAATGGAGCAAACATTGATATAATCCACGAGTTTACTACATTAGAATTGAACGCTGAACAGAAAAATTTGTTGAGGATTTTACAAGAAAATTTGGAATCATTTGTAATTCAGGATTATGAATTAACAATTTCTAAAGCTGAAATAGAAAAGTTTATTGGTGGTTTGAATGTCATAACTACCAAATTATGGGATTTTACAAATGATGATACTTTAATTGTTGTGGTTAGAATGGGCAAAAAAACTTATATAGTTGGAAGAACTAAAAATCCAGATGTGAGAATTAAAAAGTTAATGGAGTTTTTTGATGGTACCGGACATGAAAGAGCTGCTTCTGCAACACTTGTTAATGTTTCAGTTGATGAAGTAATATATAAAATTAAAGAAAAATTTCCTGAATGTGTAACTCCTTCATTGAGAGCTAAGGATATTATGTCGTATCCAGTTAGAACTATTCTTGCAAATGAATCAATAAAAAGAGCATATGAAATTATGCAAATAACAGGTCATGGAGGATTGCCTGTAGTTGAGAAAAATAAACTCATTGGTATTGTGACACGAAAGGCAGTTGACAAAGCAATGAATCACAACTTGGAAGACAGACCTGTAAAATCTATAATGAATACAAAATTAATTACTGTAGAAATTGACACTTCGGTTCAAAAAATAAGAGAGATAATGTTAGAAAACGATATAGGGAGAGTCCCAGTATTAGATAAAAACAACATATTAGTAGGAATCATTACACGTTCCGATTTGTTGAGAGCCACAAATTCTGAAAGAAGAGCAAGATTTGTTCTAAAAAAAGAGGATACAGAGGATGTAAAAGATTTAATGTTTGAAAGATTACCTAAAAGATTAATAAACCTTCTTAGGCTTCTTGGAGAATATGGAGAGGAATTAAATATGCCAGTGTATGTTGTTGGGGGATTTGTTAGAGATCTATTACTAGGAATCGAAAATTTTGATGTGGATATTGTTGTTGAAGGTGACGGTTTGGAATATGCTAAATATGTGGCAAAACAACTAGAAGCTACAATGGTTTCTTATGAAAAATTTCTTACAGCCTCTATTTTTTTTAAAGATGGTTATAGGATAGATATTGCAACTGCAAGAACAGAGTATTATGAAAGGCCAGCAGAATTGCCTTTGGTGGATATAAGTACGATAAAAAAAGATTTGTATAGAAGAGATTTCACGATTAACGCAATGGCAATAAAGTTAAATTTAGGGAATTTTGGGGTTTTATATGACTTTTTTGGTTCTAGAGATGACCTGAATAAAGGAATAATACGCGTATTACATAAATTGAGTTTTATAGAAGATCCCACGAGAATAATAAGGGCGGTAAGGTTTGAGCAAAGGTTTGGTTTTAATATCGAAAAAAGTACTTTGGAATTGCTTGAAAGAACACTTGAGGAAGGATACCTAGAAAAGGTGACTGGGCAAAGAGTGAGGCAAGAACTAGAAAAGATTTTAGAAGAGAAAAAGCCGTTGGATGCAATTAAAAGGCTTGCAAACTTAAAAATTTTAAATCATATCTTTGCAAAAACATATTATACTAAGGTTATGGAAGAAAAATTAAAGAGATTATTTGCAGGGTTTCAGGAATTAGAAAAAATATATGGCCAGATTAATAAGTTTTATTGTGTGTTGAGAATTTTGCTAGAATTTTATGATGAACAGACACTAAAAGAAGTTGTGAAAAAATATGGTATTCCCAAGAAATTTGCAGATGATTTAAAGGTTACCGAGAAGAAGGTTGGATTTGTAAAAGAAATGGTTGAAAAAAGGGTAAAATTTTCTGAGTTATATAAAATATTAGGGAAACCTGTTTCGGAAACTGCTGCACATATTGTCGCATATTTGGATCGAGAAGACCGAAAATACTTGTTTGATTATTTGAGAAGAGTTTTCAACACTAAACTTGAAAAAGTTTCAGGAAATATGGTGATCAAAAAATACAATTTAAAAGCTAGTCCTTTAATAGGAAAAATCATGAATGAGCTGTTTTGTAAAAAGCTTGATAACCCTGAAATTGATGAAATAGAGGAACTTGATAAATTGGTCGCTAAGTATTTTGGAGGTGTGAAATAGTGAAAAAGGTAACTATATTATTTCTTTCTTTTCTTTTATTTCTAACGGCATTTTCAATAGATGCGAATGAACATACATATACGATTGGTGTGATTACATTTCTAAGTACAGAAACACAAGCAGTTTTTGAGGATGCAAAAAAAGTTTTGGAAGAAAACTTAGAGTATGGAAATGTATTGTTTATTAATGCTGCTACAGAAGCTACATGTGATGAATATGTAAATCTTTATCTCAGTTATAATGCAACTGATAATGTTTACAAAGCAACTTATGAGGATGGAGATTATCTTGTAAGTTCGATATATTCTCCTGAAGGTTATAAAAGTTATAAAACTTTTTTGATGGAAATTATTTACTATCCTCTTGAGAAGTTGGCTATACATAGGTTGAAAACAAAGGATTTTTCGGGATATTTGAGACTTACGTATTATCCTGGAGTAGATGAATACGGCGATTATTCAAATGGATTGTTTTTATTTATTACTGACAGATTAGCTGGAAATAGAAATATAGCATACATAGATATTTTTTCAAACAAAATAAAATTATTACCAGTTTTTGGCAGTAGTGAGTATTATCCAAAATTTTCACCAAATAGTGAAAGTATTCTTTTTCAAGGTTCTCTTCATGGTTTTTGGAATATTTATGTTATGCCTTTTGGCGATCCAAATTATTCAAGAAAAATCAAGAGAATTTCAAAGGGGAACTTTCCTGCTTACTCCCCTGAATGGTACGATGAAAATACGGTATTGTATATTCAAGATACTGAAACTGGAAATGTTATGATAAAAAAGAACATAAAAACTGGTCAGATTCAGAAGGTAAATACAGTTGGTGCAATGGTGTTTACTCCAAAGGTGTTTAATACTGAAATATATTATACCTCTCTTCAAGGAGCCAATTTTGGAATATATAAGAATGTAGATGGTGAGAATTATAAGGTTGAAGATACTTTTTATAACGAACATGATCCTGTAATTATAGATGCAACTCACATGATCTTCACATCTAATAGAGATGGACTTTACAGAATTTGGATGAAAAATCTTGAAACTGGTTCGGTTACTTGTTTAACTCCGGATTTAAACTATGATGTTTTTTATCCAGCGTATGGTGATGGTATCTTGTTCTTTTCAGTTTATGAAGAGGGGCAGGAACCTGATATTTATGCGTTGAAGTTAAATTTGGATGATATGTAATTTTTTAGATATCAATATTTAGTAAATATTTTTTGAGATTTACATCCCAATCTCTAAATTTATCTCTTGAAATAATTTTTGCCTTTTTTGAAATTGCAAGATTAATTATTAGTTCATCAGCAGGTGAATGAAAATAAACATTCGGAAAATTGAAAATATGGCTTTTATACATATACCTTACGTTTTTATCAAAAACTATATAAAAGGGAAAATAAAGTTTTTTGATTTGAGATAATTGCCAGATAACCTTTTCGATATTGTTTAGAGATGGGGGAATGGTCCAATAAATAATATTATTTCCGTCGAGGATTACTTCACAAACAGGTTTAGAAAATAGAGCTTTTTCAATATATTCATTGATATTAATGGAATCTTTGATTTTTTGTCTCGAGATGGGGTTCAATTCAAATATTAATTCTCTAAGCCATGTGATTTTTTCAAATTCGTAAATTTTTAAGGAGTTTATTTCTGTTATAATCTCAATTAAAAAATCATTTTTTGCGTTTTTGTATGTATCTAAGGCATATAATTGTAAAAAATCATCAAGGTTGCTTTTTTTTAACCGATTTCGCTCACTTTCTATAAAGTGTTTTGAGTATTTTTTCTGAAAATTTGGAAAAGGATATTTTTGAGGATTAGCCCAGAATAAAATCTCAGCAATTTCATTTGGCATAATACCAATTTCTTCGAATAGATTTAATCTAGCTTTTAAAGCACCTTTACCGTATAAAAGATTTGCGGTGTATAAAGAAAAATAACTAATGTCTAGTTTTTTAAGTTTATCTTTTAGTCTTCCTTCGAGATTTTTGATTAAGATTTTGTAATTATTCAGATTTATTGAATTAATATTTTTTAGAATACTAATTATTACGCTTCTTTTTCTTTGTAATTCATGGTATCTATCTAAAAATTCTGGATCGTATATCAATTTAATAACCTCCACAACAGATTTTTATAAATCAAAAGTTATTATAACATATGGAAAATGTGTAAAAGATAATTATTAACTTCTTATTTTTTCAGTTGTCAGTTAAAAGTAACAATTCAAATGCTTGACAAAAGTAGGATTTCTGATATCATATTAATTGGTTTCTTACTTCATTGAGCCCCCATCGTCTAGCGGTCTAGGACACTGGCCTTTCAAGCCAGAGGCACGGGTTCGAATCCCGTTGGGGGCGCCAGGGCAGGAAGGGCGCGTAGCTCAGTGGGAGAGCGCCTGCCTTACAAGCAGGAGGTCGTAGGTTCAAGTCCTGCCGCGCCCACCAAAAGAATACAGGTGGCGAGGTAGCTCAGTTGGTAGAGCAGTGGACTGAAAATCCACGTGTCGACGGTTCGATTCCGTCCCTCGCCACCAGCGTTATTGAAGCAAAAAGCCCCGTTTTTAAGGGGCTTTTTGTTTTTTTGAAATTGTGAACTTTTAGGGATTTTTCAGTTTTGTTATTATCTAATTCAAGTTATTGAATATTAGGTGATACTGGAAGTCCCATAATGTAGCGGATGGTTCTAGTAAGCATAAGGACAAATAAATCTTTATAACTAATGTTATAGTTGTAATTTGGGGGAACTTCCGTAGGACCATTTTCAACGTACCATTCTAAAGGAACTGTGGTAGCAATTACTCTTCCGTATCCGTATCTATATTCTATAAATGTTGGTAGTAGTCCAGTAGTTTCTTGCATATAAATTACCACATTATTTATAAGGTTATTGTTTGTTATTTGAAAACCTCCATGACTGGCAAAATTTCCTACCATTTGGGATGGAAAGTTTATAGTAATTGGATGATTGAAAGTTGCGACATCGTTTGTGCTTTCATAACTATCTCTCCAAGTTACACTTCCTGGAAGCGTAGAAGTAAAATCACCATATGCCCATCCATTATCAGCAGCTACCCATAACATAATTCCTCCATTGTTTATGAAGTTATCAAAAGTGCTTTTATGTGCTGTATAAATGTCATAAAAATCTTGTGGTTGATCTCCTTCGATGATTAAAAGATCACCAAAATTAAATTGAAGATTAGGGGTTCCTCCTCTTAAGCTTCTGTATTCAAATTGGTTGACACCCGCTCCTTCAGTCATACCAATGTTATTGCTTAGTATATCTCCTATAACAGTTGTTGGAACTCCTGCATTTGCCCAACCAGATTCATCTTCGCGAAAGATAACTACATGGTTGACAACTTTTGTAAGAACGAGGTCTTGAACATTTAATAAACCAGTAGCAGAAATTGTAATTGATAAACTTGCAGGAAAATAAATGTTGGAAGGATCTTTAGCAACAATTATATAATCTCCCAATGCCAATCCTGAGAAAGAGTAATTTCCATTTGCATCAGTATTTGTGGTTACAGTTGAAACATTAGAATACAAAGAAATTTCGATTCCTCCATGTTGTCCCAGGTTTTTATCAAAAAATTTGGCAGTTCCTTTTATAGTAGATCCGGTTAAAACAGGAAGTAAATTAAAACAGCCTTGAATGATAATTAGAAGAATAAACATGGAAATGATAATGAGAAAAACTTTTTTCATTTTATCCCCTCCTTTTTCGAATGAAACTCGAAATATCTATTTTTAAATTATTACATAAATATTATATCAACAAAGAATAGGAAATATATTATTTATACATTAATATTATGTAACTTATATAGACTTTATAATTTAATTTTATCTAACTTTTGGAATATTATTTTAAAAAACACTTAAAAATTATTTGATTTGAACAATGATTATTTCTAATGTATAATATATAATGGATGGATTCGAGCACAAAAGACGGGTTCCCCCGTCTTTTAATTTGCATTTTTGAAGAATTTATTTGTTGTTGAGCAAGTAGTTAAAAACTTTTCGTGATATAATAAAATGTAAAGTATTGAAAAATTCGGATACAGGAGGTTAATTATAATGTTTCTGACTGCTGAAGTGTATGGAGTTGAATTAACTCCGTTAGGGCCAATAATTTATTATACTGATAATGGTGAGAAAATTAATGTTAAAGATACGGTAATTGTAATGAGTGAGTTTGGATTAGATTATGGAAAAGTTTTGATTGGTAAAAGAGAAATGAGTATAGAAGACATCGGATATGAATTGAAACCGATTATTAGAAAAGCAACCGAAGAAGATTTGAAAGCTATTAGTGAGAATGAGAAAGAAGCTCAAAGAGCAATTGAAATAACAAAAAAGTTAGTGAAAAAGCATGGCCTTAATATGAAAATACTTTATGCAAAGATGTTGATGGAAAGATCAAGACTTGTTATATACTTTAGTTCAAAGAATAGAGTTGATTTTAGAGAATTAGTCAAAGATATAGCTAAGGAATTCAAAACGAGGATCGAGTTAAGACAAGTTGGTGCAAGGGACGAAATGAAGTTTATAAAGGGGCTTGGGTTATGTGGATTAAAATCTTGTTGTTCTTATTGGTTAAGGGATTTTGATAGTATTACTTTGAAACACGCAAAACGTCAACAGATGATGATAAATACGGCGAAAATTACTGGTCCATGTGGAAGGTTATTGTGTTGTTTGAGATACGAGTACGACTTTTACATCGATGCTTTAAAAAATATACCTGATGAAGGAAGTACTATAAAATATAAAGGCAAAGATGCAAAGGTAATTACAGTAAACGTGTTTCTGTCGAGAGTGACCATTTATACTGAAGATGGTGATACTGTATCATTACCGTTTGAGTATTTTAGGGGTGGAGATAATGTGGAAGTTACTGATAATAGTGGGACTGATATTTCTAACGATCGGAATATTGATGTTTCTGATGGAGAAAATTAAGTTATTTCCTTTACCTGGAGATATAGTGATAAAAAAGAAAGGTTTTGTTATTTTTATACCAATTACTTCGATGATTCTGTTAAGTGTAATTTTAACAATAATTTTGAATTTGATTTTTAGAAGGTGAAAAATGAAGAATATAAAAATTGAAAATGTCACACTTTTGGAATTAAAAGAAATAGCAGGAATAATTGCCGAGAATATTGATGGTTATAGATTTGTTTTTTTAAATGGAGATTTAGGAGTTGGAAAAACTACATTTGTAAGATTTTTTTGTGAAAATTTTGGGATAAATCCTGAGGACGTGAGTAGTCCAACTTTTGCTATTGTAAATATTTATGAAGGGATCAGGTTAATTTATCATGTTGATATATATAGATTGACGGATGTCAATGAACTTTTTTATATTTTAGAAGATCAAATAGAAAACGAAGAAGGAATTTTTTTAATCGAATGGGCTAACTTATTTCCCGAGTATTTTTCTGATGAGAGAGTTGAAATTGAATTGAAACATAAAGAAGGGAATAAAAGAGATTTGATTATAAGAATTTTTGGAGAAAACGCTGAAATCATTGACAAGCTAAGGAGGTGGAATAATGCCAAAAAATTCGAAAGCAAAATTTGAAAAACTAGAAAAAAAAGCTTCAAGATTTAATGAAAAAGAAATTAATATTCCAGATATATTACCGGCAATAGCTATGAGAAGTAATGTTGTTGTTTTTCCAAATACTGTGATGCCATTTTATGTGGGCAGAGAAAAATCTTTGTATGCTTTGGAAGAATCAATGGAAAATTATGATCAACTGTTATTCGTTGTTAATCAAAAAGATCCTTCTATTGAAGAACCTACAGAAAAAGATTTGTTCGAAGTGGGAACTGTTGTTAGAGTAATGCAGTTAGGGAAATTACCAGATGGAACTTTTAAAGTTCTTGTAGAAGGTTTGGTTAGAGCAAAAAGAAGTAAAAAATCTCTTGATAAAAAATATTTTAAGTTTAATATTGAGATATTAAAGAAACGATATCAAAAAACGAAAAAATTGATAGCTCTAATGAGAATAGTAAGAGATGAGATGCAAAAATATATTCAATTTTCAAGAAAACTTCCAACAGAGGCTTTGATGTTTTTGGAAGACATGGAGGATCCTGATGTATTTGCTGATCTTGCAGCATCGATAAGTCCAGGTACATTGGAAGAAAAACAGTCCTTACTTGAGACATTGCATCCGTATGAAAGACTTGAAAAAATTTTAACTTTAATAACTAAAGAAACTGAGCTCTTAGAAATTGAACACCAATTAGATCAAAAGGTAAAACAAAGGATTGAAAAATCTCAAAAGGAGTATTTTTTACGTGAAAAGTTGAGAGTTATACGTGAAGAACTAGGAGGAGAAGAGGATGCAGAAATTAAAGAATTAGAGAAACGAATAGAAGAAGGCGATTACCCCGAATTCGTAAAGGAAAAAGCGAGATTTGAACTTAACAGGTTAGAAAAGATGTCACCTTATTCTCCAGAAGCTAATGTTATACGAAATTATTTGGATTGGATTTTAAATTTACCTTGGAATGAAAAATCTAAAGATAATTTAAATATAAACCATGCGAAAGAACTTTTGGAAAAAGATCATTATGGCCTTGAAGAACCAAAACAGAGGATTTTAGAATTTTTAGCAATGCGGAATTTGTCGAAAACAATGAAAGCACCGATTATTTGTTTTGTAGGTCCTCCTGGAGTGGGAAAAACTTCTTTAGGTAAGTCGATATCTAAAGCAATGAATAGACAATTTATGAGAATGTCGTTAGGTGGCCTTAGAGATGAAGCTGAAATTAGGGGGCATAGAAGAACGTATGTGGGTGCTTTACCTGGACGAATTATGCAATTAATAAGGAAAGCTAAGGTAAAAAATCCTGTTATATTACTCGATGAGATTGATAAAATGGGTATTAGTTTTCAAGGAGACCCAGCATCTGCATTACTAGAAGTTTTGGATCCAGAACAGAATAAAGAATTTGTAGATTTGTATATTGAACTTCCTTTCGATTTATCAGAAGTATTGTTTATTACTACAGCAAATACGTTATACAATATTCCTGAAGCTTTGAAAGATAGAATGGAAATTATAGAAATTCCAAGTTACACAAATGTTGAAAAATTTTATATAGCAAGAGATTATATTGTTCCAAGGGCACTTGATGAGTTGAAGACTGAAAAAAATAAAATTTTATTTAGAGAGAAAGCAATAGAAAGGATTATTTCTGAATACACTATTGAACCTGGAGTAAGAGAACTAGAAAGAAAGATAAGGGCTATTATACGAAAAGCTGCACTTGAAATAGTGAATGGCAAAAATAGAGTCTATATCACTGAGAAGCGTGTAAAAGAATTTCTAGGAGCCCCAAGAATAAAAGAAGAAGGTATACTTGAAAAACCAACAATAGGAGTAGCTACGGGTCTTGCATGGACTCCATATGGTGGAACGACCTTATTTATTGAAAGTATATTATTTCCTGGTAAAGGTTCATTAATTATTACAGGACAATTAGGTGAGGTAATGAAAGAATCCGCTAAAATTGCTTTAAGCTTGACAAAAAGAATTTGTGGAGAAAAATTTTCGCAAGTTTTTGAAAAGAGTGATATACATATTCATGTTCCAGAAGGTGCTGTTCCAAAAGATGGGCCGAGTGCAGGAGTTACTATAGTTACTTCTCTAGTTTCAGCAATAAAGAAGGTGCCAATAAAAAACAATATTGCAATGACAGGTGAAATTACACTTAGAGGTAGAGTGCTACCAGTTGGAGGTATAAAAGAAAAAGTATTAGCCGCTTACAGAAAAGGTATTAGGAAAATAATTTTGCCCAAATTAAATGAATACGATATTGAAAAGGTGCCAAAAGAAGTGTTAGATGAAATGGATTTTGTTTTTGTTGAAGACATAGATGAAGTGTTAAAGGAGGCATTAGTGAGTGAAAATAAATAGTGTTAAATTGTTTAAAACCATATACACTCCTAAAGATATATTTCCAGAACCGCGAGCAGGAGAATTTGTCTTTGTGGGTCGATCAAATGTTGGAAAATCGACTTTACTCAATATTATAACAAATCAAAACATTGCACGTGTGAGTAAAAAACCTGGAAAAACGAGATCAATAAACTTTTATTTGATAAATAACAAATTTTACTTTGTGGATTTACCAGGTTATGGTTATGCAAAAGCTTCTGCAATTGAAAAAGAGAGATGGAGAAGAATTATTGAAAATTACTTTGAGGTTAGGAGTTGGAATATAAAACTAGTTTTTGTATTGATTGATGGTAGACATGAATTACAAAAAAATGATCAATTGATTCTTGATTGGTTAAAGGAGTTGGAGTTACCTTTTTCTGTTATTCTTACTAAAATTGATAAGTTAAAAATGTCGGAAAAAGTTAGAATGACAAGATATTATAAAAAACTTTTAGGGGACAAATATATACTAATCCCCTATTCTGCAATCACGAAAGAGGGTGTACCTAATATTCTTAGATTGATTGAACAACTTGGAGGTGAGTAAATGTTAAGGAATTTGATATATGAAAGATTGAGAAGTATACAATCTGAAATGGGATTTGATTATGAATTTAATATTGAAATTCCTGATGAAAGATTCGGAGATTATTCTTCAAATATAGCACTTATTGGTTCAAAATATTTTAAGAAGCCTCCAATTGAAGTAGCCAATTTTTTCCTTGAAAAATTAAATGATGATCCATTATTTTCTGAAATAAATGTTGCAGGGCCTGGTTTTATTAATTTTAGAATTTCAAAGACTTTTTATATTGATATTTTGAATGATATGCTTACTAAAGGGGAAGAATATTGGAAGGCTAAAAAAAATGGGAAAAAAGTACAATTTGAATATGGTAGTGCAAATCCAACTGGACCGTTTACAGTTGGACATGGAAGACAACTAATAATCGGTGATGTACTTTCTAATGTGTTTGAATTCTTAGGACATGATGTAACCCGTGAAATGTACCTAAATGATGCTGGAAGACAAATAAAACTTCTTGGAAAATCTCTTTGGGTTAGATATAACGAGTTATATGGAAAACATTTTGAAATTCCGGAAGATGGATACAAAGGAACATATTTAATTGATATTGCGAAAAAGTTAAGTGTTGAGATTGGTGATAAATACGTTGGTAAGTGGGATGAGCAAATAGAAAAGATTTTTATGAAATACGCGGTTGATAATATTTTGGATTCAATGTATGGTACTTTATCAAAACTTGACAATCATTTCGATTCGGTTGTAAGGGAAAGTTCAATAATCGAAAAAGGTTTAGTAAATGAGATTTTAACAAAATTTGAAAGTAAAGGATTAATTTATGAAAAGGACGGGGCAATATGGTTCAAAGTTTCAGCACTTATTGATGAAGAAGATAAAGTTTTGGTAAGAAGTGATGGAACATATACTTATTTTTTAACAGATATAGCTTATCATTATGATAAATTCCTTCGAAAATATGATAAAGTGTATGATATTTTTGGAAGTGATCACCATGGTCATATTCCAAGAATGAAAGCTTCTATGAAAGCTCTTGAAATACCCGATAAATTCTTAGACTTTATTGTACACCAATTTGTTACTTTAAAAAGGAAGAACAAAGTAATTAAAATGAGTACGAGATTCGGACAATTTGTTACGTTGGATGAATTAATTGATGAAGTTGGAAAAGATGCAACAAGATATTTCTTTGTTATGAATGATATTAATACCCATTTGAATTTTGATTTGGATCTTGCGAAATCAAATACTGTAGATAATCCAGTATTTTATGTTCAATATGCTTATGCACGAATAAATAATATTTTTGAAAAGGCAAAAGAAAAGGGAATAAGATTTAGTGTAAGAGAAAATATAGAAGAGTTGGTAAAAGACAATGAAATGACTTTGATAAAATTACTTGATGAACTGTCTTTTACGCTTGAGGATATTACAGAAAAATTATCTCCTCATATTTTAACGAACTATATATATAACTTATCAGAGAAATTTCATAGTTTTTACGCTAAAGAAAAAATTTTGGATATAAACAACCTTTCTTTAACAAATGCAAGGTTGAATTTGTTGAGTGCAATGAAAATAGTATACGAAATTGTATTCAAACTTCTTGGAATATCTGCACCAAAATATATGTAATTTGTAAAAATTTGGAGGCGAAATTATGAGACCAGAGTATAGAAATAAGAAGATCGAAGCTCATATCAGAAATTTAATTGCTGAAGCTTTGCAAAAAATTAAAGAACCCGATTTTGACGAAATAAAAGATTTTATTATTGTATCAAGAGTCGAAATTTCAAAAGATAAGAGATATGCAGACGTATACATTAGTTATATTGGCAATGATGAAATGCGAAAAAAAGCTGTGGATATGATGAAAGAGTATAAAGGATATTTTAGAACATATGTAGCGAAAAATACGAGGCTATATGTAGCCCCTGAATTAAGATTTATAGAAGATAAGGGTATTGAAGCAAGTGTAAAGATTAATAAGCTTTTGGATGAAATCTCACAAAATGAAAAAAATAAAAGTGATAATGAAAAATAATTTTATGACATTAGATACTTTATAGCTGAGATTACAATCATAATGAAGACTATAAATCTTACAAATTTAGCACCGCTTTTTAATGCGGTAGTTGTTCCAATTTTAGCTCCTATCATTGTTCCTAGAGCAAGAACAAGTCCTTTTAAAATATCGACTTTTCCATTTAAAAGGAAAATTGTAAATGAAAATGACGTATAACATAAGACAATGAATACTTTCAAGGCATTAGTTTTTATGATATTGTTACCTTCAATAAATACCAAACTAGCTATAAGAAAAAAACCGACTCCTGCTTGGATGAATCCACCATAAAAACCTATAAAAAAGAAAATTAAAAAACTTAAGAGGTAATTTTTTTTAACCTTTTTACCTTCTTCCCAAACTTTAGGTTTGTACAATATAAAGAAGCTCATGAAAAGGAATATTAATCCGATAATTTTTTCAAGTAGATTTTTATCAATACTTAAAACGGTAAATGTCCCAAAAATCGCACCAATAGTTGCTGGCATGGCGAGTAATATTCCTTCTTTAATAGATAGAACTTTTCCTTTTTTGAAATTCCTTGTAGCAATTATATTTTGAAGTAAAATGCCAACTCGGTTTGTCCCATTAGCTACAGATATATCAAGACCGAGCAAAGTTAAAACAGGTAGAGTGAGCATTGAACCTCCACCAGCGAGTACATTTACGAATCCTGCACCAATTCCTGAAACAAATAGTAATATATAAAGTAAAAAAGCCACTATAACTCCTCCTCAGAAATAATTTTTAATAATTTTATAAGATTTTCGAGATCATTAATATGGATCATTTCAACTGTAGAATGTAAAAATTTTACAGCAACACTCAAGGCAACAAATGGAGTTCCTTTATCAACAAATATACTACCATCTGTTCCTCCACCTGTTGTACCTAATTGAATGGGAATATTATTCTTTTTTGCTAATTCAACTATCTTTTTTGAATAATAAAATGAGCTTATACCGGAGTTGTCAGCAAACCTTATCACAGGTCCATCACCAGGCTTTATATGCTGATTTTGCCTTGAACAACAGGCAAAAGAATCAATAGCAATAGCTAAATCAATTTCAGAGAGCTCGTTTGATAAAGCCTTAGCTCCTTTTAATCCGATTTCTTCTTGTACGGTCCATGCAAAAATTACTTCATTTTTAGGTGATGAATTTTTATATACTTCTTCTAAAACAAAACATCCAAATCTATCATCCAATGCTCTACAAGAAATATAATTACCTATATTTATAAAATTCTTTTTAAATACAGCGTAATCCATAATATTAATTCCTATATTCAAAACATCTTCTTTGGTATTTAGCCCAACGTTTCCTACAAGTTCGAAACTTACATTATCCTTTTTTAAATGAGGTGGGACTGCACCAATTACTCCTTGGATTATCTTCTCGTTAGTGACTATTTCGATATATCTACTTTGTATGATTTCGTCGGGAATACCTCCAACCTTTCTCAAAATTAAATTACCATTTTCTTTAATACTTGTTATCAAAAAGCCTATTTCATCCATATGTGCCATTAAAAGTATCTTTTTATTTCCTGTTCCTTTTCTAATAACTAGATTTCCTATTTTGTCAACATAATATTTTCTTGGATTTAAGTTTTGAATAATTTTTTCTCTTATTTTTTCTTCTCTTGAAGAAATACCTGGAATTAAGCAAAGTTCTTTAAGCCTATCAATATTCATTTCTTCTCCCTCCATTTCTTTTTCTTATTTTAACTAAAAATTTATTGTGTGATTTTCTTGATGTTTAACTTTACTTGTTATAGTTATAACAAAAATTTGCATTTATTACAAGTTAAATAAATCCTAATTTTTAAATTAATAAATAAAAAATTAACCTCTTTTTTTCTCCTTTTATTTGAATGTCATATAATTTGTTGTGAGTAATACAATTGTTTAAAGAATGATGCTTTCCATTTAGTACCCATTGGATGCCCAAGAAGGGCTATTGTTCCTCCATTTACATTCGTTCTTTCAAGTATCTAGTCTTTGCTTACTCCAAATTTCTTACGCCACAGCTTTATTACCACAAAATTTCGTGCTGCAAATGCTTTGTTAAGCTCTATTAATTCTAAGTCTTCTATCTTACTTTTGCTTTTTTCAGAGCTTTCTCGTTGCAAGTACTATAATACTTTCTTCACCATTTATTCCCATGGTAATTCCTGCAGTTATTGTCCCATCTTTTTTGAAGATTACTTTTTATATTACTTTTTTTGCTTCATTTGATTGTTGCATGCAAATTCGTCTTATTTTTTTTCTTGTTAAGTTATATTTCTCTGCTAAGTATTCTATTGTTAATCCCATATGTATGTTGTAAATACTTCAATAAGTTTATATCACTTCAGTCCATTTCTTGCTTTTGAAGGTAATAAATAAGAAGAAGTAGGGATATTTTCTATGCTACATGATAGTATAATATCAGCATTTTTTGAAACTATATATCAACAGTGTATCATTTGCAATGATAGTTAATTGTTTCATTAGTTTATAATTTCATCTTCTAATTAATTTTTCAGCTTTGCAATAGTAATAACTTTCAACTTAATCCTTTCTCATTTTGATTTACAAAGTGAAAATAATCTCTTACACATTGGAATTTTAATACTAAATACTTTTCAAATGAAAACATGAATAATGGAGAATAATTTACATATTAACATCTGAGAGAATTAAAATAAAGGTTGATTTTTGTATTTCGATTTTACATTTTTTCTAATCATACCGTATAGTATTTGCAATGATTTTTAAATACTTTGTGATAAAATATATTAGGAGTATATTGGGGAGGAAAAAAATGATGAAGAATATTTTGAATTTTAATTATGATCAACTTCACAAAGAATTTGAAAAATTAGGGTTTGAAAAGTATAGAGTGGATCAAGTACTAGATTGGATATATAAAAAAAGGGTATTTAATTTTGAAGATATGACGAATCTTTCCAAAGAACAAAGGAAAGTTCTAGTCGAAAAATTCTACGTAGGAATACCTAAACTTTTAGATATGCAGATTTCAAAAATTGATAGAACAACGAAGTTTTTATGGGAATTATCGGATGGGAATACTATTGAATCAGTTGTTTTATTTCATACTGGAAGAGTTACAGCATGCATTTCTACACAAGTAGGTTGTCCTGTGAAATGTAGTTTTTGTGCAACAGGACAAAGTGGTTTTGTTAGGAACTTAAAAGCCGGGGAGATTGTATCTCAAATTCTTGGAATAGAGTTTTATAGAAATGTTAAAGTTGGTAATGTAGTATACATGGGTATGGGTGAACCACTCCTTAATTTTGATGAAACTTTAAAGAGTGTAGAAATGTTAAATCACAAAAAGATGTTAAACATTGGAAAAAGACGGATTACAATTTCAACGGTTGGAATTCCTGAAAAAATAATAGAACTTGCTGAGAGAAACGTTGATGTAAGATTGGCATTATCTTTACACGCTGCGACAAACTCGAAACGTGATGAGTTAATACCGTTGAATAAAAAATACAGTGTCGATGAATTAATTTATGCAATAAAAAAATACCAAGAAATAACTGGTAATAGGGTTACAATTGAGTATCTTTTGATAAGAGAATTTAATGACTATCCAGAAGATGCAGAGAGATTGGCAGGCTTATTAAAAGGATTGAGTGTTTTTGTTAATCTAATCCCGGTGAATCCTGTTAATCCCAATTTTTATAGGCCCAGTAGATGGGCTATGGAAAGATTTAAACAGATTCTTGAGAGACATGGAATTGAAAGTGAAATTAGAGTTGAAAAAGGAACTGATATTGAGGCGGCATGCGGACAATTAAGAAGGAGGAAGTTAAAATCAAAATAGTCAAATATTTTTTGATATTTATATTAGGAATATTTTTCGGAGTTCTTTCCTTCTTGGGTTGGGTATATTACCAAGAGAAAATAAACATCACGTATATACCAGATGTTATTGGTTATGATATTAATGAAGCTCAAAAAATATTAGAAAAAAACGATTTGAAAGTTTTAAGATTTGGAAATGGTAAGGTAATTAACACAATTCCGCAAGTTGGATTAGTTGTAAAAAAGGGAAGAATTGTTAGAATTTTTGGGAAATCGATGGAAACTAACGAGTATACGATCCCGAATTTTTTTGGTGTAAATTATAAAACTGTAATTAAAATATTAGAAAATTGGGGTTTGAAGGTGGAAGTAGTGAAGATAAGATATCCGGGACCTGATGGAAGGGTTTTAGCAACATATCCTGGTGCCGGTAAAAGAATCAAAACTGGAGATTATATAAAAATATTGGTAGATGATGGTGAAATAGGAGGAGGTCAATGAGAAGAAAAGGAGTCGTAGTAAAATTTTTATCAAATATGGCCATTGTTCAGGATTATGAAACTGGAGAGAAGTTTCTTTGTAAGTTAAGAGGTAAGTTTAAAGAGCAAAAAATTAGACCTATAGTCGGGGATATAGTCGAATACAGGATTATTGTTAAAAAAGAAGGGGTAATTGAGAACATATATAATAGAAAAAATGAACTTTTGAGACCAAGAATTGCAAATGTTGATCAAGTAATTGTAGTAACAACTTTAAAATCTCCGGAAACACCTTTAGGAATATTAGATAGATATCTTGTGCTTGTAGAAAATGCTAATCTTCCTGCTGTAATTGTTTTGAATAAAGTTGATCTGCTTACCGATGATGAAATAAAAAATTTTGTTGATATCTATGGTGATATTTATGATGTTATAATTACCAGTGCAAAAACTGGTTATGGAATAGAAGAGTTAAAGAAGATATTAAAAGGGAAAATAGCTACTATGGCAGGAATGTCAGGGGTTGGAAAAAGTAGTTTGTTAAACGCTATAAATCCAGGTCTTTCATTAAAGGTTAATGAAATTTCCCAAAAATTGGATCGTGGAAGGCATACTACAACGGTGATCGAATTATTGTATTTTGATTTTGGAGGTTGGATTGCAGATACTCCAGGTTTTGCAAATTTAGATATTTCATCAATAAAACCGGAAAATTTAAAAAAATTATTTCCAGAATTTCGTAGATTTTCTTGTTTGTTCCTAGACTGTAACCACATCCATGAGCCAAATTGTGGTGTAAAAGAGGCTGTAGAGGATGGTAAAATAAAATCAAGTAGATATAATAGTTACATAGATATGTACAAAGAGCTTACGGAGGGAAAGTGATTGTTTTTACCAACTACACGTGAGGAAATGGATAAGCTGGGTTGGAAATATTTAGACGTTATCTTAGTAACGGGTGATGCATATATTGATCATCCTTCGATAGGAGTTTCTTTAATTGGGCATTTTTTAGTATCAAAAGGTTATAAGGTTGGTATTATTGCACAGCCTGATTGGAAGACTGATGAAATAACGAGGTTGGGAAGACCTCGTTTATTTTTTGGTGTTACAGCAGGAAATGTTGATTCTATGGTTTCAAATTATACTGCGTCTCGTAAAAAGAGAAAAAGGGATGATTATACACCTGGAGGATATGGTGGAAAAAGGCCTGACAGGGCTACAATAGTTTATTCTAATTTGATAAGAAAGTATTTTAAAAATGTTCCAATAGTTCTTGGAGGAATTGAAGCAAGCTTAAGAAGATTTTCCCATTATGATTGGTGGGCTAATAAAGTTAGAAAATCCATATTATTAGATTCAAAGGCTGATCTTCTTGTATACGGAATGGGTGAGCTTGCAACTTTCGAAATTGCTAAATGTCTTGAAAAGTATGGTAATGTAGATAAGTGCAAAAATATCAGGGGAATAATGTGGTGGACTTCATCTAGTGTTAAAGGTATTTATTTGCCTTCACATGAAGAAGTTGCAAGAGATCCAGAAAAATATTCTGAGATGTTTTTAAAACAGACTATGTTTACTGATCCTTTTAAAAAGTTTAAGCTGGTACAAAAACAGGATAATAGATATGTTGTTCAAAATCCGCCACAATATCCTTTATCCCAAAAAATGTTGGATGAAATTTATTTATTACCTTTTGAAAGGAAGGTTCATCCATTTTATTTAAGAAAAGGTGAAGTAAAAGCAATTAAAACGGTAAAATTTTCAATAACTGCTGTTAGGGGGTGCTACGGTTCTTGTGCATTTTGTGCTTTGACCCAACACCAAACAACACACTTAGTTTCTAGAAGCAAAGAATCAATCCTTGAAGAAGTTAAAATTCTCTCAAGACTAAAGGATTTTAAAGGAACAATTATGGATGTTGGTGGTCCGACAGCAAATATGTACAATTCTAAGTGTGATATCAGAAGCACACGTGGACAGTGTACAAAATTTTGCATGTATCCAAGAATATGTGCTAACAATGAATCGGATCATGAAGATTTTCTAGATTTGTTGTATGCAATTAAATCACTTCCGAATATAAAGAATGTTTTTATTTCTTCAGGAATAAGACATGATCTAGTTTTAAAAGATAAAAGGTATGGAAATGAATTCATAAAAAGATTGCCTGAGTTTACTCCGGGACAGTTAAAATTAGCTCCGGAACATTCTCATGAAAGTGTATTAAGAATTATGAGGAAACCTAATATTGATTTATTTCTTGAATTCAAGAGTAAGTTTGAGAAATATTCAAGAAGAAAATACGTAATAGCATATTTTATAGTTGGACATCCTGGAGAAGGAAAAAGTGAGAATGATCATCTCAAAAAGTTTATAGAAACAAAATTAGGTTATAAACCCCAACAAATTCAAATATTTACTCCTACTCCTGGAACACTAAGTACTACGATTTATTATACAGGAATTGATCCTTATACGAATGAAAAAGTGTTTGTGGAAAGGTCATTAAGAAACAGGAATCTAATGAAAAAGAACGTAATGATGAAAAAAAAGTAAATATGGTATAATTCTTTTTGGAGGTGAGAGTTAAGATGGAAGACCCTTTAAGTTATTTTTGGGCATTTATTTTTTTAATATTTCTGCTTTATTTATCAGCTGTTTTTTCATCATCTGAAACTGCTTTAACTTCTGTAAGTAGAGTAAAATTGAAGGAAGCATTAAAAAAAGGAAACAAAGAGGAAGAAGAAAACGAATTACACTTATTTAATAAATTATTGACGGTTATTTTGATTATGAATAATCTTGTAAATATCTTAGCTTCTTCTGTCGCAACTTTAATTGTAGTTGGGTTGTTCCGTGAATTTATCCCTGAAAGTGTATCTGCACTAATTACCACCCTGATTTTAACCTTTTTCATTTTAATTTTTGGTGAAATCACACCAAAAATCTATGCCAGGCAAAACAATGAAAAGGTTTTTAATAAAATGATAGGAATTTTAATTTTTCTTTCTAAAATTTTATCACCATTTATAAAGATATTGGTATCAATTTCTAACTTTATTATCAGACTCATAGGAGGTAAATTAGTCAACGAAGCACCATTTATTACTACAGAGGATATTTTAATGTATGTAGAAGCTGGAAGAGAGGAAGGAATAATCAAACACGAAGAAAGTTTTATGTTAAAAAGGACGCTTGAAATGGAAGTTTCTTTAGTAAAAGAAATCATGATTCCACGGGTTGATATAGTTGCAATAGATGAGAGTGAAACGCTTAAAGAAATTATGGAAATAATTAAAGAAGAAGAATATTCAAGAATTCCTGTGTACAAAGACACAATTGATAACATTGTTGGTATATGTTATGCAAAGGATGTTCTTGTATTTATAAGTGAGAGAGGTACAGAAATAAAAGACAAAGTGAAAGTTAAAGAATTAATGAGAGAACCTCTTTTTATACCAGAGACAATGAAAGTTTCTGAATTATTGAAAATATTCAAAGAACAGAAAGTACATATTGCTATAGTAGTGGATGAATATGGCGGAACTGCTGGACTTGTGACTATGGAAGATATTTTGGAGGAAATTTTCGGGGAGATTATGGATGAATATGATCAAAATGAAAATGTAGGAATTAAGAGACTTGAGGATGGTGCATACATTGTGGATGCTACTATTCCAATAAATGATCTTGAGAGAGAATTAAACATTGAATTTCCTGAAAGTGATTATGAAACACTTGCAGGTTATATACTTGAAAATTTACAAAGAATTCCAAAAGTAGGAGAAAAAATTAAAATCGATGGATTTATATTTAAAATTGTTGCAGCATCAAAAAATAGAATAGAAAAAGTTTTGATAAAGGTGGTGACTAAAGATGGAAAAGAAGAAAACGGAAGAATTAATTGAAAAAGCGTTTCAGGCTAGAGAAAATGCATATGCTCCATACTCCAATTTTAAAGTTGGAGCGGCTTTGCTAACAAAAAGCGGAAAAATATATACAGGTAGTAATATAGAAAATGCATCATATGGTCTTACGTGTTGTGCTGAAAGGGTAGCAATTTTTAAGGCAATTTCAGATGGAGAAAAGAATTTTGATACTATTGTAATTGTTGGAGGGACTAAAGACCCTATTTCACCTTGTGGTGCTTGCAGGCAAGTAATGGCTGAGTTTGGGGATTTTAATGTAATACTTGTGAGTAAGGATAAGAAAATTAAAAAGATGACTGTTAAGGATTTGTTACCATATTCTTTTGAAAAGGAGAATCTTAAAGAATGACGAATGGAATGATTATTTCCATTCATCTTAATGACTATTTATATTTTAAAAATGTTGATGTTTATTTTGATAAAGGTTTGAATGTTTTTACAGGTGAAACAGGTGCAGGTAAAAGTTTACTTTTAGATGTCCTTGGAATATTACTTGGTTTAACAAGTGGTCGAGTTGATAACTACAATGCAGATGTAGTAGTGGAGCTTCCACAGGATTATCCGGATTATGAAATAAATTCTGGAGAAAATATTTTTTCAATTACAAAAAAAAATGGTAGAACAATTTTTAAAGTGAATGGAAGAGTGTTTCCTAAAAATATTGTTTCCGAAATTTTGAATAACATCATTTCTATGCATAGACAGAATTCTCATTTGAAATTTTTGGAATCAAATTTCTTAATTTCTGTTCTTGATGAGGTCGCACAAAATTATAATTTATTGTCAAAATTTTCAAAATTGTATTCGCAATATAAATCATTACTTCTTTTGTTAAAATCAGAGAATTTGGAAGAGTTAAAAAGAAGAAAAAGTGAACTTGAGATATATATTGAAGAAATCGAGAAGGTAAATCCTAATCCTGTTGAAGAGCAAGAACTGGAAGAAAAATATAAAGTAGCATTAAATTTACAGCAAAATATTCAAAATTACAATGAGTTATTAAATATGTGCGAAAATGTAAGTTCGGAAATATGGGCCATGAAAAAAGTTTCTCCAGATAAATTTATGGCCCAAATTGATGCTGCTTTTGATATAATTGAGACTATGAAACTTGATATTCAACGTGAATTATCGAATATTGAAGAATATGATGTAAGTGAAATTGAAGAAAAAATTTGGGACTACAATTCTCTCAAAAGAAAATATGGTCCAACAATTGAAGATGTACTTCGAAATTACGAACAATTCAAAAAACAATTTAATGAAATAACATCTAAAATAGAACTTTTGGAAAATTCAAACGAAAAGGTGCAAAAATTTAAAAGGAGACTTGAAGATTTGGGAGCAATGCTTACAAAAAGAAGAAAAGAAACAGCAAGTATTATTTTGAACACTTTTATAAAACATGCTAGAGATTTAAATTTAAATGCAGACCTTGACATAGTTTTTGAAAATTCACAGATGACTTCAAGAGGCTTTGACAAAGTTGAAATTGTAGGGAGAATGATAAAAAATGAACCTTTAAAACCTATTCGCAATATAGCTTCTGGTGGAGAACTTTCGAGGTTAATGCTAGCACTCGAATTATCTATAGCTTCTGGTGGAGTGTTGATTTTTGATGAAATTGATGCCGGTATAAGTGGAGAAACTGGTAATAAATTAGCTGAAAAGTTAAAAGAGGTATCAAAGAAGTATCAAGTTATTGTTGTAACACATTTACCTCAAATTGCTGTTAGAGCAGACAAACATTTTGTTGTTACAAGAGAAGAAGAAGTTGGTATTGTAAAAGAGTTAAGTGAAAAAGAGAAAATAAAAGAATTGAAAAGAATGGTGGGTTCTGAAGATGTTTTGTCATTTATTGACAAAGTTGAATAATTGGGGGTGAAAAAATGAAAAAGTTACTTTTAAGTTTATTTGTTTTAGTTTCTTTAGTTTCATTTTCCTGGAGTGGACATGAAGCTTTGACTTATTATTTGATCCAAGATTTACCAAATGCGAGTACTTTAGTTGAAATTACTCCATACAATTATGTGGAAGACAGGGTATATAATCAAGATTTTCTCGTTCTTGAGGATGTAGCTGGTCAAAGAAAATTTTTTGAACCACTTGGTGACGGAGTATTTCCTCCAGATCCAACACCGATGAATAATAAATTACCAGTATGGCAGATTTTGACAATATATTCTCCAGAACCTGACAACGGAATGGATGAGGGCCTCAATTTAGATCCTTTACAAGTTTTAATAGGTAACAGTCAAGGTGTAAGACATATGAGATATAGAATAGGGATTTTGAGTGCTTTTCAAGGGGATAAATCATTTTTGTATTTTGTAAACATGTCAAAAATCGCATTTGAAAATGGAGATAGATATTGGGGATACAGGTTTTTAGCTAGAGCTTTGCATTATATAGAAGATTTATCTCAACCATATCATAATGCTCCTGGAGAATTAGGAGAGATGATTTGGGCTGCAATGAATAAAAACATGAGTACTATATTGGGTAATGCTCATTATTTTCTTGACGATTATCTTGTTTATCTCTTATATTATTCAGATAATGCTGCAAGAGAAACTATTCTTGGAGCAAAACCTTTATTTTTTGACACTTACGAAGAATATGTTCAAAGTGTAATGGATTATACTTTAGCTAAATTTCCAATTGTGCACAGAGAGGTTAAAAGAATTTTTGGTGAAGATACGTTATTACAAAGGATAAAGATAGATGATATGAAAGAAAGAGATAAAGATGGAGAATTTGCAGTGTTAAAATCAGAGATATTAAGTATTCTTTCATATTCATCATCTGTGATAAAAGGTTTCCTTTTGGATTTTTTAAAAGATGTAGGCGAAATTGATTAGCTGTTTATAAGTTTTTCAAATTCTTCTTCATTTAAAATTTTAATACCTAATTGCCTGGCTTTATCAAGCTTAGAGCCAGGCTTTTCTCCAACGATTAAATAATCAGTCTTTGATGTTACGGAATTAGTAACTTTTCCTCCTAGTTGTTCGATTAGTTCCTTTGCTTCTTCCCTGGTATATTTTTTCAAGGTCCCTGTAATTACAAATGTAAGATTTTTCAATTTATTACCTTTTTTTACTACTTTTGATTCAAGATTTATACCTGCTTTTTTGAGTTTTTTGATAATTTCTTTTGTTTTTTCGTTTTGAAAGTAATCTATTATACTTTTTGCAACTTCGGGACCTATTCCATCAATTGAAGTTAATTTTTCATAAGTAGCATTTGCAAGATCATCAATATTTTTAAAATGCTCCGTTAATATTTTTGCTGTTTTTTCACCTACCATTGGTATACCAAGACCTACAATTACCTTATGTAAAGGAGTTTTTTTAGCTTTCTCAATTTGTTTTAAAATATTTGCAATTGTTTTTTGCCCTACACCACTTATTTGTGCAAGATCAAACGGAGTAAGATAAAAAATATCAGCAATATCATTTATGATTTTTGCATCAACAAATTTATCAACGAGTTTTTCTCCAATTCCAGAAATATCAAATGCTGACCTTGAAACAAAAATTTCAAGGTGTCGTTTTAGTTTTTGTGGACAGTGGGGGTTTAAACAGCGAAGTGCTACTTCCATTTCTGATAATTTTCCAACAGGGCCTCCGCAAACTGGACATTTCTTAGGAGGTTGTACCTCTTTTTCATTTCCAGTTCTTAATTCTTTTATAACACTTATTACTTGAGGAATTATTCCTCCAGCCTTTTCGATATATACAAAATCCCCAATTTTTATATCTTTTTCCTTAATATAATCAAAATTGTGTAATGATGCCCTTTTAACAATGGTACCTTCAAGAGTAACTGGTTCAAGAATAGCAACAGGAGTTATTGTTCCAGTTCTTCCAACGTTAAATTCCACATTAAGTAGTTTTGTTTTTGCTTTGATAGCTGGAAATTTAAACGCAATTGCCCATCTTGGAGCTTTTGCAGTTTCACCTAATACTTTATAGTAATCAAAATTGTTTACTTTTACGACAACGCCATCAGCCCAATAACCAAGTTTAGTACGTTGCTGAATCATTTCTTTCCAATATTCAATTACACATTCAATGTTATTACATAATTTTGAAAGTGGGTTAACCTTTAATCCTAGTTCTTTTAGGAATTTTAATGCTTCCCACTGAGTTTTTAAACCGTATTTTTCAGGTTCAACAATGTAATAAATGAATGAATCTAACTTTCTTTTTGCAACTATTGATGAATCGAGCTGCCTTAAAGTTCCAGCTGTGGCATTTCTTGGATTAGCAAATGGTTGGAGCCCTTCTTCTTCTCTTTGAATGTTGTAACGTTTAAATTCATCAACTGGCATGAAAATTTCTCCCCTGACCTCTATAGTCAATGGTTTAAATAATCTTAGAGGAATAGATTTTATTTTTTTCACATTTTCGGAGATATCATCTCCTTCAATTCCGTTACCTCTACTTAAAGCTAATGCAAATTTACCTTCTTCATATCTTATTGCAACAGAAACACCGTCGATTTTTAATTCACATACATATTCAACTTCAGGAACATTTAAAAGTTTTTTGACTCTTCTGTCAAATTCTTTTATTTCTTCCTCATTATATGTATTATCAAGACTGAGCATAGGGATGGAATGAGGGAGTGTTCTGAAACCAGAAATTAAACCTCCTCCCACTTTTTGTGTGGGAGAATTTGGTGACATAAATTCAGGGTACTTCTTTTCAAGTTCAGTTAACCGTTTCATTAATTTATCATATTCTTCATCGCTGATTACAGGATCTGCAAGTACATAGTATCTATAATTGTGATATTCAATTTTTCTACGTAGTTCTTCAATTTCTTTTTTTATTTTTTCTTTATCCATATTACCACCTCTAAAAAAATAAATATAACTTGCAAAGATTTTGGTTATATGTTAAAATATTTTTGGAAAAATATTTAAAAATGGAGGTGTAAACGTGCTTTATTTTCTTGCAACGTTAGGAGTAATATTTTTAGTGATATTGGGTATTCTATTTTTTCCGTTTCTCTCACCTATTCTTGCTGTAATATTGGGTGTTTTGCTTGTGGTCTTAATTTTTGTTGGATTAGTAACAATAGTGCTTCCAGTTGTAATTGTTCTTCTTATTATCTCACTAATTGCTAAAGGAGTTGAATATTTAAGAAATAAACATTAATTAATATTGCTTTTATTTTCTTCTTCATTATATATTTCAAAATCAATTTGCATTCTTGTTTTATCGGCTTTAATTACTTTTGCCTTTAATTTATCGCCTATTTTATATATTTTTCCTTTTCTTTCGCCAATTAAAATACTTTTTTCTTCGTTATATATGTAGTAATCATTCATTGTAGAGACATGGATTAATCCTGAAATATATTTGTCGATAATTTCTACGAATAACCCAAATTTTGTTACCGAGGTTACCACTACGTCGAAAACATCCCCAATATGCCTTGAAATATAGTCTATTTTTTTCAGGGCTGTATAATCCCATTCTGCTTCATCGGCTGTTCTTTCTCTTTTACTACTATGTACAGCTATCTTAGTTAGTTTTTTGTTTAATTCTTTTATTTTCTTTTTGGTTAACTTTCCATTAGTCTTAAGAAAGTTTCTTATCAGTCTGTGAACAACAAGATCAGGATACCTTCTAATTGGTGAAGTAAAGTGTGTATAGGCGTATGATGCAAGCCCAAAATGCCCTATATTAGTTGAAGAATAAACCGCTCTTTTCATGGATCTAACTAATAATCTTTCGATACTACTTCTTAGAGGATGTCCTTCTGTCTTTTCCAACAGTTCTTGTAGTAATTTTGGTTGTATTTTTTTAGGTAACTTAAAGTTTATTCCAAGTGCAGAGAGATAATTTTTGAGTTGTAATATAGTATCGGGATCTGGCTGTTCATGAACTCTGTATACAAACGGTAAATCGAAATTGTTGAAAATTTCCGCAATAGTTTCATTTGCTTTTATCATAAATTCTTCAATTATAACTTCGGCTTCCCCTCTGTATCTTGGAATTATATCTATAGTATGTCCTTTTTCATCAAGTATTATTTTGACTTCGCCGCCTTCTATATCTAAGATAGCACCTCTTTTTCTTCTTGCATTCCTTAAAATGTCTTTCAATTCCTTCATCAAAAACAATTGTTCTTTTAAATCACCAATTTTTCTGTATGCTTCTTTATCCCCCGAAAATAAAGCATTAACATCATCATATATAAGTCTTCTATAACTTCTAATAACTCCTGGAGTTACTTCAAAATCGACTACTTCTCCTTCTTTATTTAATTCCATTAAAAGAGACATTACAAGACGATCTTCACCCTGGACAAGACTGCAAATTCCATGTGAAAGTTTAAATGGAAGCATTGGTATCACTCTATCAACAAGGTATACGCTAGTACCTCTTTTAAAAGCTTCTTTGTCAAGTTCTGTACCTTCTTTTACATAATACGAAACATCGGCAATATGAACCCCAAGAAGGTAATTTCCGTTTTGTAATTTTTTCACATTTACTGCATCATCAAAGTCTTTTGCATCTGCCCCATCTATAGTAACTATAATTTCATTTCTAAAATCTCTTCTTCCTTTTAAGTCTTTTGGAGTCACCTTTTCTGGTATTTTTGCAACTTCTTTTAAAACTTTTTCTGGAAATTCGACTGGTAAATCATGTTTTACTACAATAGTTGGGAAATCAGTTGAAGGATCGTCAGAATATCCTAAAACTTCAATCACTTTTGCAACGGGATTTCTTGTTGGTGATGGATACTTTACTATTTCAGCGACAACCTTTACACCTGGTTTTGCATTGTTAAAATATTCAACAGGAACGTAAAAGTCGTATTGGATTTTTGGATCATCTGGGATTATGAATGCAAACCTTCCACGGGGTTGAAAAGTTCCAACTATTTTTTTGAGTCCTCTCTCAATGACCTTTATAACTTTTCCTTCTGGAAGATCATACCATTTTCCAATGATCTCAACTAGAACTTTATCTTTGTGCAAAGCATTTCCAAGTTTTTCAGCTGGTATAGCTATTTCATCTCCTGATTCTGTCCATACAAACGCAAGAGTACCATTTCTTGTAAGTTCAAGGGTACCTATAGCAAGATTATCTTTTAAAGGTCTATATTTTCCTTTACTATCTTTATATATTTTACCTTCAGAAATTAGTTCTAAAAGGATCTTTCTTAATTTCTGTTTTTCTTGTTTTGTTCTAAGATTAAAAATTTTATATAGTTCTTTTAAGACTTTTGGGGTGTAAGTTTTAGAGGTTAATTTTTTTTCGACAATTTTTTTATTTAACATATTAATCACTCCTTTAAAATAATTGAGACATAAAACGGTGTAAGATTTTCGTCAGGGTAAAAAAGCGCTCCGTATCCATCCCATAAGTATTTTACCTTAAAATTTTCCAATTTGTCTCGTATATCTATTATTTTTCCACCTTTTTCCTCAACTAACCATTTTACATTCATGGTATTTTCTTCATAGGTTACGGTACAAGTTGAGTAAACTAATAAACCTTTTTGTTTCAATAATGTCCAAATATTTGTTAATATTTCCTTTTGGAGGGATGAAAGAAATTTTATGTTTTTTGGCGATTGCCTTCTTAAAACTTCTGGATTTCTTCTGGCTGTTCCAAGACTACTACAAGGGGCATCAACTAATATTTTATCAAACTTGAAATCGAAGTTTAATTTTCTTGCATCTTTTATAGTGAATTTTTCTGCTCTGAGATTAAGACGTTTGAATTGATTTCTAACTAATTCTATTCTTGATGCATCAATATCATTTACGTATAATTTCACGTCAGAAAGCTCCAGAATTTCTGTTGCTTTTCCACCTGGTGCACTACAAGCGTCGAGAATAAATTCGTCTTTATTAAAATCTATCAAAAGAGGAATCAATTGTGATGATTCACTTTGATATGTAATATCCCCTTTGATGTATTCTTTTAATTCCCAAGGGGAAATATTAAAGGTTTCGAAAATTATTCCAATTGGAGAATGTGCAGTATATTTTATATTTTCAAGATTCAACTGTTCTCTTGTTAATTTTCGTTTATTAACTCGTGCACTAGTTTTTATTGGAATAAGATTGTATTCAAGCATTGAATAAAGGTAATCATTTGGAAGAAACTTTTTCCAATATTCTAATAACCATTTTGGAACGGAATATTTTAAATATAATTCTTTTGGATGTTCAAGGTAAGGAATCTTTGTTATGTTTCTTAGAATTGCATTTACCAATTTTCTGAATGATTGCTTTTCAACAAGATTAACTGTTTCGTTTACTACAGCATAATTTGGAATGTTAGTGAATAAAATCAAATATGCACCAATTCTTAGAATTGTTCTAATTGAAGGAGGAATATCCTTCTTTCTTAAAAATTTATTTACAACCCAATCAAGATATTCCTGTCTTCTTAGAACTCCATATACTAAATCTTTAAAAAAAGCTTTCTCCTCAACATAGGAGAAAGCTTCATAAAAATCTTTTGAAAACATACCTGCTTTAAATTTCTTTCGAAGTAACCGATACGCAATTAAAAGATCATTCAATCTCTGTTACCTCCTATAAGACCAGCCAGGAAAATCATTCTTAGTAATTGTAAAATAGCCATTAATGTTCCAGCTACGTATGTCATTGCAGCTGCGGTTAAGACCTGTTTGACACCTTCAAGTTCTTTTGGCGGCATCATTAAATTCGAAGCTAATATTTTAACAGCTTTGTTACTTGCATCAAATTCAACTGGAAGTGTAATTAAAGAAAATATAACTGCAAAGGAGAATAAAATTATTCCTAATCTAATAAGTGCAATGTTGAAAAATAGAAAACCTACTATAAAAAGTATCCATGAAAGATTAGATGTTATTGAAACAACGGGGGCTATTCCATTTCTAATTACCAAAGGAATGTAACCTTTTGCATGTTGTATAGCATGTCCAATTTCGTGAGCAACAACTCCCAGTGAAGCAACAGAATCGGAACTGTATGTTGCACTTGAAAGTCTCACAACTTTATTTCTGGGATCGTAATGATCAGTAAGTTTTCCAGGAATTCTTTCAATTGTCACGTCGTAGATACCTGCTGATTCTAGCATAAATTTAGCTAGTTCAGCTCCGCTCATATTTAGAGAAGATTTTATTTTGGAATATTTGTTAAATTTTTCCTGAATATAAGCTTGTGTAATAAGGGCAACTATAAGTCCAGGAATTAATATGATAAAACTTGGATCAAAGAAGAACACATGTTTCACCTCCGAATTTATCCTTTTGAAATAGTATATCCTATACCTCGTATAGTTTTTATTAAATTTGGATCAAGTTTTTTTCTTAAGTAATTTATATACACTTCTACCGTATTAGGGGTACCGTAATAATCAAGTCCCCAAACGGCATTAAGAATTTCTTCTTTTGAAACAACTCTTCCGAGATTTTTTACAAGATACGAAAGAAGTTCAAATTCAGTTTTACTTAATTGAACTTCTCTTCCCTTATATTTGACTGTTCTAGAATTAAAATCGATCGATAAATCGCCAATTATCATTTCCTGTTCAAATTCTATTTTTTTTCTTCTCAGTAGAGCCTTGACTCTTGCAAGAAGTTCTTCAAAATCAAATGGTTTAACAACATAGTCATCAGCTCCACTTTCAAGTCCTTCGACTTTATTTTTAGTTTCTCCTAGAGCAGTAAGCATAATGATGCCAGCATCAGGATCAATTTTTCTTATTTTCTTTGCAACTTCGGTTCCGTCAATATCAGGTAACATTATATCAAGAATAACTACGTCAGGTTTAAATTCCTCGTACATGAATATTGCATCTTCTCCATATTCTGTTGTTTGGACTTCAAATTTTTCGTGTGTAAATTCTAATTCAAGAAGCCTTCTTAATTTGCTATCATCTTCAACTATCAATACTTTCATTTTGTCTCATCACCTCAAATAATATAATTCCAGCACTTACAGACACATTTAACGATTCAACATGATTTTTCATGGGAATTGAAATAAAGTCATCGCATTTTTCTTTAATTAATCTTCTTATTCCAGCTCCTTCATTCCCAAGTACAACTGCAATTGGTTTTTTTAAGTCAATCTCGTAATATTTTTTTCCATGCATGTCAGCACCATATATCCAAATACCATATTTTTTAATTTGTTCGATGAATCTAGCAAGGTTTACAACTTGAATAACATTGATTCTAAATATAGTACCAACGGATACTTTGATTACCGCAGGGGTTACTTGTACCGAGTTATTTTTTGGTATTACAATGGCATCAGCTCCCGCTGCAACTGCCGTTCTTATTATAGCACCAAAATTATGTGGATCCTGAAGTTGATCGAGGATAACAATAAAGGGATTATTTAAGTTTTCTATATAATATTCATCTTTATACTTAAACTCACCAATATCAATAACTACTCCTTGATGTTTTTCATAGTTACAGAGTTTTGTTAATATTTTTTTATTTGCTATAGTGTGTGGTAGTTTCTTGATTTTAGCTATCTCAATTAATTTTTTTAGTTCTTTATCACCAGAATTGGAAAAATATATCATTTTAACAGGTGTATTAGTATTTAAAATTTCTTTTAAGACATTTCTTCCATATACTTTCACTTTTTAGCTTCCTCCCAGTATGTGTTTAATTCGTCTAAACTAAGATTTTCAAATGTTTTGTTATCTCTTTCAATGAGTTTTTCCATTTTTTGAAATCTCTTTATGAATTTTTCTGTTGCTTTTCTTAAGGAAATTTCAGGGTCGATTTTTAAAAAGCGTGAAAGATTTACTAGAGCAAAAAGCAGATCACCGAACTCTTCTTCTTTTTCTTTCGTATTTTTTGCTTCTTTAAATTCATCTATTTCTTCTTTTATCTTTGAAAGCACATCATCTAAATTATCCCAGTCAAATCCAACATCCGCAGCATTTTCTTGAACTCTTCTAGCAAGTGAAAGTGAAGGTAAAGCATAATTAATTTTCCCGATTCTCGAATATTTTTCTGTTCCTTTTTCTTTTGCCTTTATTTCTTCCCATCTTGCATATGAATAACCCTTTGCATTTCCAAAAACATGTGGATGACGTCTAATTAATTTTTCGATTAATATATCTAATACATCGTCTATTGTAAATTTATTATTTTCTTTAGCAATTTGTGAATGAAAAACAATCTGTAGCAGGATGTCTCCTAATTCTTCTTTCATATTGTCGTAATTTTTATTTCTTATTTCATCAATAAACTCATATGATTCTTCAATTAAATATGGGATCAAGGTTTCATGAGTTTGAGATTTATCCCAATCACATCCATTCGGCCCTCTTAATATTTCCATTATTTTCAGTAATTTTTCAAATTTTTCACCTACTGTCATATTTTCCTCCTAAAATATATTCTTTCCAGTATCGCTTCACAAAAAGTAATGTGGGAATTGCAATTAAAATACCTATGAATCCGAATAAATCAGCAAAGATCAATATACTCACTATTAAAATAAACCAATGAATTTTTAAATTAGAACTTTGAATTTTCGGAGCCAACACCCAACTCTCAAGTTGATTAGCTATTATCAGGATAACAAGACCAATAATAAGACCTGTAAGTCCTTTCGAAGTCCATCCAAGCATAAGCATTGGTATAGTTACTATTATTACACCGAGAAATGGAATAAAATCTGTAATAAAAGATAAACTTCCTAGAAAGAAAGCACCTTCTATTTTAAAAGCAAAAGATAAGAATCCAACTATCAAACCAACAAAAGCCGCAACAAGTACCTGACCTTTTACAAATTTTTCGAAGTCAGTATAAAAACTTTTAAGAAAATTTTTACCTTTTTTTGGATCATCTATAAATAAACTTTCTGCGTTTTTAGCAACATACCATTTTAAATTTCCAACAGCTATTGTAGTAATTATAATCAAAATTGCCATAGTGATAAATGAAGGGGTATACGAAAGAATTTTGTTTATAATATCGAGAGCAAAATTCGACAATTGCTTATTTGAATTATTTAGAAATTCGGATACCCAATTTGGAATTTTATCATTGTTAGTTATTGAAAGTTGGGATAAATTGTTGAAGATATTCTTTCCTTGAGTAATTACAATTGGAAAAAACTTTGTTATGGAATAAACAAGTAGTCCAAGAATAATAGAGTAGGAGATTATTTTTGAGATTTTTTTGTTTATTTTCTTTGATAAAAAATCGGCTGGAACATCGATGATAATAGAAAAATAAAAGCCAATAATAATAGCTCCTAATATGAAAGGAGAAAATTTGATTAAAAGTAAAAATAGGATAAGATATATTAGTAGTATAATAGCATCTATCTTCATACTTTTAATTATATCATCATTTGAATTTTTTGAGAAATTTTCTAAAAATTGATTCTTTACTTTTGATACTTGATTTATAACTCCTTGTTTGTAATGTTTTCAAAATCAATCCAGCTGAGGTATTTAAAAGAGCATTAAAACTAGTTTCTTTAGGGTATAAGAGTTTGCTTATGTTTTTCAAAAACTGTTTTAATAATTTTTCTGGTTGTTTTAAGATCTCTCTTTTGAATATAATTTGATTTTCAATTAAACATGATTCAGTAGTTCCGTTAGAATCAAGTGTTTGCAGCATATTATTTGATATTTTGATAGTTATCTTAATTTTTAGGATATCAAGTAATCTTTTAATTATTTCTAAACCTTCTTTTTCTTCTTTGTCTAATGTATCTATTTCAACAAAATCAAACTGAAAATCTTTAGAATATTCTTTATAGAATCGTTCAACGCTGTTTATTTTATTTCCAAATATATCTCTTTCATTATCTAGTGATTTTCTGAGTGCCTCTGAAATCATTATTAATTTATATCCCTTTGACTGAGCGATCTTTATAATATCATGGTATTCTCTTTCTTCATTTTCAGTAAAAAATAAAACCTTGTTTAAACCGTTAAGAAGTTTTATTGCATGTATTTGTATATTTTTCCAATTAATTTCATCATGTGATTCTCCACTAATAAGTTTTTTTAAATCATCGGCTAAATAAATAGCAATTTCTGCATTTTCGCAGTAGAGGAGAATATTTTTTATTTTATTAACATAAGCTGTCCTTTTAAAAGGTATTTCAAAATTATTTAGTTTTTGAAAAATGGATTTTGAAGGATTTTTTATATTGTAACTAAATAAAAAATTTGGTTCTGTAGCTACTAAAAATCCATGTACGTAAATTTTGGATATATTATTTTTCAGTAAAACCTCTCCGTGTTCATTTTCTTCAATTACTTTTTCATTTGAAAGTTTTTTGAAGAAGAATTTTACTTTTTCTATATAGTTTTCAGGGAGGTTTCTGAAAATTAGGGTAGAAGTTTCTAGGGTTTGCAAGTTTGTCTCGTTTAGTTTTACGGGTAGATCATTATAGTAAATTTCATATTTTAAATTGAGAGTATCAATGGGTATTTTTTTTAGATCACCTACTTTTACGGAAAAAGACTTTAAAATTAAATTATTATTGTTATCGATTTCAATGGAATAATTGAAGGATTTAATAAAAAAAAGCAGGAAGTTCAGAAATATTTTTTCATTATAAGTTAGTTCAATCAATTTTCTCCCCCCCATTTTTGCTGTAAATCTCTTAAATTATAGCATATATCAAGTAGAAATTTGTTATAATATATACAAAGAATAGGAGGTGAAGCAAATGAAAAGATTTATGAGCATAATTTATATATTTATAGCTTTCATTATTTTTGCTAATATTCCTTTATTTATAGGTACTATGGAAAAAAATGGTGAAAAATATTTTGTATACGAGATTTCTCCAGAATTTTCTTTTGGACCTGTTACATTGGGTATTGGTTTTACCACATATGCGACTGATGTGGTTTACGGAACTTTCTATTATGGATTACCTTCAACACATCCAAGTACAAATATTATCAATGGTTTTATAATTAATTCATTGGAATTAAATTTGGATACTTTTAAATTTAGATACGGTAAAGCTAGACCATTAACGTTTGGTTTGGGTTTTAACGTGAGAAATTATGTTAATCCCAACACACGTGCGTTAGATGTTTCGCTAAAATTTGATAAGTTTGGCCTAAAAGTTCATGTGCCATATGAACTTCAATCTTTTATACCTTTTTCATTTGTACAATCAGATAGTGTATATATGGGGGAATTTGTATCGAAGTTTGGGATGTTTGATTTAGAAGTTTCAGGTGCTGTTGATTTGGAAGCTTCGAATACGTTTGTTATGGGTAATGGTACACCAGTTCAGTATGCTGGAAGTATAGCGTTGGTTGCACCTGTTATGATATTCAAGATTGGTATTGAAACGGCTTTCCAAGCGAATCCTGATTTTACGAAAATTGGTAAAGGTATATTTGCTGGACTTTATGGAAAATTTGGAAGTGCAATGGAATATACGGCAGGAGTTTTTTATACTATAGATGGTTTTATACCAAAATTGTTTGATAGAAATTATGCTTCGTTAAAATTAAATAACAGTCTTCCTTCCTTAGATGAAGGTAATGAAAAAGGATATTTAGTTGGTTTTAATATTTATCTAGAACCTTATGGAAACGGGATGTTATATCTTCTTGGAACGTTGGATGGTAGTTTACCAATAATGGAAGGAAGACTTCGATTGAATCTTCCTTCCATAGGAAGTTTTAATGGTTTGCTATTAAGAGCATATTATTACGATGAAACGCCATTTATGGAAAATAAATTCTTTGATAGTAGTTCGGATTCTTGGCTTGAGATTAGCTATCCCATAATTGGAATGAATTTTGTTGCAGGAGTAAGATATACTTGGGAAGAAACTAAATGGGCAAAAAGTATCTTTGTTGGCTCAAGTGTTGAATTTTAGGTGGAATATAGTTATGGATTTTGTTGAAAAAATTAGAAGAAGCAAAATTCAAAAAGTAGCTGTTATGTGTTATGCAGAAAATGAATATGATGAAGTTTTGATGCTCGAAAGGTCAAATGAACCTTTTAAAAATAAGCTAGTCCCGCCTGGTGGGAAAGTTAAAGATGGTGAAAAAATATCCGAAGCGTTAAAGAGGGAATTTTTTGAAGAAACTGGCATAATCTTAAAAAATTACGTTTTAAAAGTTATAACTACGGAATTAGGCCCAGAACATTACAATTGGATATTATTTATATACAAAGCGTTTATAAAAAAACAACCAACGATTAAGTGTTCAGAAGGAAAACTATATTGGATAAGAAAAAGTGAATTAAAATTTCACAATATTTCGGATATAGACAAAAAAATTTTACCCTATATTTTTTACAAAAAAGGTCTTTATTTGATGAAAATTAATTATGATGAATTGAAAAATGCTGAGATAATAAGTATTAGAAAGTTATCTTCAGTTTTTAAATAGAATATAAAAAGTTACAAAAATCTCTGGAGTTTTTTATTATCTTTTTTTACCAATGTTCGTTATTTTGATATTTTTCAGTTCTGTCGATGTACTTCAATAAAAAACGTGTTTTAGATAAGTAAAGATCTTGAAAAAGAGTAAGTAACTGGTAAAGGGAAATACTTTTAAGGAAATTGGACAATATTTTTAGATGTTTGTTTTACGATTATCTCATTGTTACCTTTGGAGGAGCAATAAAATTTGGAACTTTCAGATAAAAGGGCATCAAAAAATAATTATTTTTTCTTTTTAAGAAGCAGAGGCTGAATAATTAGGGTAAAATATAATCCTACACTTATACCTAAAATTAATAAAATAGCAATTGATTGGAATAATTTTAAGCTTGAAAAAAGTAAAACTGAAAAACCCAAAATTAATCCCAAACCGTTTGCTAAAATTGGAGGGCCAACATTTAAAATAGCATCTTTTGGGCTTTTTGTTCTGTACTCTTCGCTTGCAAGATGAATAGAATAATCAATTACAAGTCCCATTAGGATACTTGAAGTAATGGCAGTTGAAATATCGAGTTTGATATTAAATATAGACATAACCGCAAAGTTCATGATCGTTGTGAAAAGTATTGGAACCATAACACTTAATGTGGTTTGAATCTTCCTAAATATTATAAAGACCATCGCAAAAATTAGAATTGCCGCAAAGCTCAAACTTTCTATTTGGGCTTTTCTAACGTTATTATTTATATCATTCCATATAAGTGCGCTTCCAGAGATATAATATTTATATACATCTTTTGGAATATTTGAATCAATATAATTTTTCACTTGATCTACATTGTAATACCCATCAGCTGTAAGATTTATTACAAGCCTTATTTTATTTCTTGATGAAATATAGTACTTCAAGCTTGGTGTTGATTTTGCAAAGTTATATAAAATAGGTATGGGAACGTCAACTGGAAAATCAACACTAGCAATGAGGTTATATTTTTCCAAGTTTTCCTTAATTTTTTTTATTTTTTCATTATCTGTTGCCAAAAGTGGTGTTTCTTTTTCAATAACAAGATAAATAGGTTCTCTGAAGTTAAAGACTCCTTCCATAATTTTGTAGGCTTGTCTTATCTTTGAATTTTTTGAAAAATAAGAAACCATATCAGATTTTACTGATATGTTTTTAATTAAAAATGGTGAAAAAATACCAAGTATTAAAAAAACAATCAATGAGATAGTTGCAACTTTGTTTCCCAAGAATCTTATACCAAGAGAAGAGGGTTTTTTAAATGTTTTGTTATGTCGTAAAAAACTATGCCCGAGTGTAAATATCAAAATAACCGTTATAACCAATCCAATTGAAACTAAAATTCCTAGTTCTTTAAAAGCTTCAATTTCCACGAAAAGAAATGACATAAATCCAGCTACTGTTGTAAGCATAGAGAATAATATAGGTCTTGAAATGTGTTTTTTTGTTTCTTCAAGACTGTTAAATCTATGAAATGCGTTATAATAATGCAATCCATAACCAGATCCTATTATAAGTAAAAATGATACATTCATTACTGTTAAAGTATTTAAAGGTCTTCCAGTCAAGAAAAATAGTCCAATAGTAATAATTGCCGCAGTTATGGGAGTAAAAACAATAAATAGTGATATTTTAAAGTAGCGAACCTGAAAGTAGAAAAAAATAACAATCAATATAAACATGATAATTGGGTAAACATAAGTTTGTTTTAATAATTCTTTAAATAGTTCATTATCTATTACTGGCTCACCAAAAAGATAAAATTGTTCAAAATACTTTTTTGCTATATTTTCGACTTCATTTATATGTTTTCGAGCGTTTGTTTGGGGAGAAAAAATAAGATTCAAAACTGCATATTTTCCGTCTCTACTTATAAGAGTTTTGGCGTTATCATCTTTTAAGATTTCTTTTTCCAACACACCGTTTTTTACATAAAAAGCTTTGTTAAATCCGATAACTTTGACTAGATTTAAAGGACTTAAGATGTTAATTATATAATCTTTGCTTTGTAATTCATTTTGAAGTAGCATTAGCTTTTTTGTTGAAGAGTTATTAAAAAAGCTATTTTTATCATAAACAATTAATAAGACATTTGAACCATCACCAAAATCTTTCGAAATTTTCACAAAGTTTTTTACATTTTCATTTTCTACTTTATCTAAGGGTTTTCCGTACTTATAACCTGGTAGAAAAACTTCAGGGCCAGTATATACAGAGCCTTTTGTAAAAATTATTATAATTGATAAAAAAACAATCAATGAAACAATAAAAAAGGGAATGTATTTTTTCATTATTTTCCCCCCTAAAATTCTATATCTACTTTCTCTGCTTCTATGGCCGCATTAAACAAAATTTCTAGATATTGTTTCCATTGTTTTGCAGCTTCAAATCTATCAAGGTGAGGAATACAATTACCAAATTCAATTGGTTCGAGTAGTAGACAACCGGTGGGTCTATTATTCGGAATTAAATTACAACCTTTGTCTGTTAAAAAAGTACACTTACCACTTATAGAATTGTCAAATAATATCCCTTCTTTGCCTTTTATCGAAGGCCTCACGTAATAAAGATTTTTGTTCCTATCAATCCAATCAATACACCATTTCCCGCTTTTTAGTGCAATACTCAAATTTTTAAATATTTCTTCCTTTGAGTTTCCAAAATCTTTTGGAAGTGCTATTCCAGGAAAATATTTACAGCACTTTCCACCGCACTTTGTACATATTTTCTGGTTTAAATACATTTAATCTACCTCTATAAGCTTAATATTGTAGTTATCAAGAACAGGCCTTGATTTCAATATCTTAATTTTTTTATTATTTTTTTCCAAAATAACACTTTCATTCATATTTCCTCTTTCGATGTCTTTATACGAGTTTATGTGTTTAAGTTCATAAACAACTTTTTTAATTCCTCTTTGAATTTCCGGTTTTTTGTCAAATATTAAAGTATATGTGTCGTCCGGGACGTTGAGTTTAAAAGTTGAAATACCATCAGTTGCATAACCACCTTTGGATATTACATTAACTGCAAGTTTTTGATTTCTTATTACACACAAAGCATACGGGGCAAGATAATTTTTGAAGTTTTCGACTGGTTTAGATACTGAAAAACCCAAAACCGAATACTCCATGTCACACCTTTCCCAAGATTGTTCAGTTTTATATGAATTCTCAATTTTTTTGCCAAATAATTTACTTGAAAGTTCGATCAACTGGCTATTTACCCCACTTCTGATTTCTTTTAATTTGGAAAGTAACTTTCTTCTACTATCATTAAAGACATCGAATGCTCCAGCTTTAATTAAAGATTCTACAACCGAGAAGTTTAAGTTGGAGTTTTTTTCTACAAAATCTTCCAGAGAAATATATGGGCTATTTCTTAAAATCTGTTGTTCGATTTTTTCGTTAATTCCGTTGATAAGAGTTAAGGGAATAATAAATTCATCTTCTTGTTCATATTTTTGATTCACGTTGGGAAGTTTAACTTTAAACCCCAACGTTTGAAGTTCAAAAATTGAAAATTCTTTTTTAGAAGAATCATGTTTTAAAAGAACTTTGAAGAAAACTTTTGGAAAATGCGATTTAAAAAATGATAAATAATATGTTATATGAGCGTAAGCTACAGCATGAGATTTATTAAAAGCATATTCAGAAAATTCATATATTATATCAACAATTTGTTGTACTAAATCTTTAGACAATCTTTTTGAAAGGTTTGTTTTAAATTTTTTTAAAATATCTTTCATTAAATTCTTATCTTTTTTGGCAACTGCTTTTCTTAAAACATCAGCTTCTTCTGCCGTAAACCCTGCGTATTTCATAGCAATTTTCATGATTTGTTCTTGGAAAATTAATACTCCATTTGTTTCATTTAAAACATCTAAATTCAAATTTTTTTCTTTTTTCCATTTTGCATTTGCATACTGATCTACAATCCCCGCTTTCAATGGGCCAGGCCTATTTAGAGACAACAAAATTGAAAGTTCTTCTAAATTTTCGGGTTTGATAAGTCTCGATATTCTTTTTCCGAGAGGACTATCCAATTGAAATATACCAGTTGTTTGTCCTTTAAGTATAAAATTGTATGACTTTTTATCTTCAAATTTTGCTGTTCCAAGCTTCTTTTCTAGTTCAGCTAATATAGAAAGAGTACGGAGACCCAAAATATCAAATTTTATATATCCGATTTTTTGAAGAGAATTCATATCCCACTCTATTACTTGTTCTTTAATAGGAGCTAAGATTTTTTTAGTTGAAATGATGATTCCTGCTGCATGTACACTCTTATGAGTTGGAAGATTTAAAATAGGTTTTAATTCTTGAAGAGAAACGTTATTTTCAAAAGCTATTTTTTTGAGAGTTTTGAGACCTATATTTGAAAAGGTTGAGATGTGATATACATATTTATATTTTTCCCTTAATTTTTCAATTAGTTCTTTTCGTTTTATATCTTCAATATCGAGGTCAATATCGGGAAGTTCCATTCTTCCTTTATTCAGAAATCTTTCAAACATTAGATTGAATTTTATAGGATTTATTTTTGTAATTCCAAGTTTGTATGACAATAAAGAACCTACTGCACTACCTCTACCGGGTCCTACTTTTATTCCATGCTTTTCTGCAATATTTACTATGTTATATATTGTATAGAAATAATCCACAAAATTTTTTTCTTTTATAAGATCAATTTCTTTTTTTAATCTTTCTTCTTCTTGAGGTGTTGCTTTTATTTTTAAAAAGTTGTCTGGAGCTTTTGGAAGAACTTGAGTCGAGTATAGTTTATATTCTTCAACTTCTAAACATACGTTGAGGTTTTTTAATTCACCGTTTTCGACAGGTTCAACACCTAAATAGTTGCAAAATATTTTATATAGATGTTTTTGTTTAGGAAAGTAATATGCAAAGTATACCTGATTTTCTGGGATGAAATTTAAATTTAAATGTTCAAATTTTTCTGTATTATATGCTTCGATAAGCTCATACAATTCGTGAGTGTTTCTGGCATAAAAAACCTTGTTTCTATACTTGAATCCTATTATTGGTTTTATGTCATTTTTTTTACATAAATCTATAAACTTTACAGTTGCATGAAAATTTTCATCACACAACAACAAACATTTTGCCCCAGAATTCTTGGCAAAATTTATAAGACTTTCAAGTTTTAAGATGGAGCCCTTGAAAGAATAAGGTGACACAATCGCAGTTATCATTTTCTGTAAGTTCTACTTAAATTTTCAAGATTATCGTTTTTAAATATTCCATAGCCCATAATTAAAATGTTTGCTCCTGCATTAATTACTGTTTGTATATTTTCATTGTTGATTCCACCATCTACAGCAATGTAATAGTCCATTCCGTATTTTAATTTCCATTCTTTAAGTTTTTTGATTTTTTCAAGTGATTTAGCAATGAATTTTTGGCCTGAAAAACCAGGATTTACACTCATAACAAGGATTCCGTCTACGTCACTTAGAACTTCTTCTATAGCAGACAAAGGTGTTCCAGGATTAAGTGTAACAAAAATTTCTGTATCTGTTTCTTTTACTTGTGAGATTAATTTATTAATATGTACTGTTGATTCAATATGAATAGTAATTCTGTCCACACCTATGGTTAGTAGTTTTGGAATATGAAATTCAGGATTTGTAACCATTAAATGTGCATCTATTGGTAGATTAGTACATCTTTTTACAGCGTCAAGTACGGGATATGCAAATGTTAAATTTGGGACAAAATGTCCGTCCATGATATCAAGATGGATTTCATCAATGTAAGGTTGTACTCTTTTTATTTCAGCTTCTAAATTTGTAAGATTTGCACCTAAAATTGAAGCGCTAAATTTTACCATATTAATTCCCCCTATTCGATATGTTACAATAATATGATATGTGCTATAATCATTATAACAAAGGAGGTAGAAAAAGTGAAGGAAAAGTTATATGAAACTTTAGAGTATATTAATAGTAAAATCAACAAGACACCAAAAATTGGTTTAATTCTTGGGTCAGGATTAGGTTTTCTTGCAGATAGTGTTGAAGATAAAATAGAGATTTCATACGATGAGATTCCAAATTTTCCATATTCTACTGCTCCAGGCCACGAAGGAAAACTGGTTTTTGGAAGACTTTCTGGTAAAGATGTGGTGGTATTAAAAGGTAGGTTTCATTTATACGAAGGATGGTCATCTGAAACAATCAAATTTGTTATTTACACACTTAAAAAATTGGGAATTGAAAAGTTGCTAATTACTAATGCTGCGGGGGCGATTAATAAAACATATAAACCGGGAGATATTATACTTGTTAAGGATATAATTAATTTTCAATTTAGAAATCCATTAAGGGGTCCGAATGAAGACGAATTTGGGCCAAGATTTCCTGATATGTCAAAAATATATGATGAAGAATGGGTAGAAAAGATAAAGAAAGAATTTCCAGAACTAAAAGAAGGAGTATATCTTGCTGTTATCGGCCCAAGTTATGAGACACCTGCAGAAATAAGAGCATTTAGAAAATTCGGGGCAGATTTAGTTGGAATGTCTACAGTACCAGAAATAATAGCAGCACAACATTGTGGAATAAGCTGTCTTGTTTTTTCCTGTGCAACAAATATGGCAGCTGGTGTTTTAGATCAACCATTATCGCATTTAGAAGTAATGGAAGTAGCAAATAAGGTTAAGCAAGAATTTTCAACTTTAATTTTAAAATCTTTGGAGGTGCTTTAATGGCAGCAGCAAATGAATTTCTAAATATTGTAGGTTTAATAAACGAATCAAATAAAATTTTGGTTGTTGGACATATAATGCCAGATGGAGATGATATAAGTTCAGTACTTTCGTTAAGTATGGGTCTTCAAAAGATTGGAAAGGAAGTTGTTTCAGCAATTGATTGGAAAATACCAAGTTATTTCAATGAAATACAAGAGGTTAGTAGTATAAAAACTTTTGAAGAAGCTAAAGATTTTAATCCTGATTTAATCATAATAGTTGATGCTTCAAGTCCTGATAGGGTGGGAAGATTTTCTGAGATATTATCGAAGTTCAAAGTTGTAGTGATAGATCATCATGGTACGAATGTATTTTTTGGAAATTACAATTGGGTTGATAGTTCTTTTGGGGCAGCTGCCCAAATGATCTTAAGGCTTAATAAAGAACTTGGCGTAAAATATGATGAAAGATTGGCACATATAAATTTAATGGGAATTGAAACTGATACAGGTTTTTTTAAATATTCAAATGCAGATGAAAGAGTATTTAGAGATGCCGCCGAATTAATTAGTCTTGGTGCAAGGCCTGATTTAATTGCACGTATGATTTTGGAGAACAAAAAACTTGAGCAGTTTTTACTTCTTTCGCGGATGATAGAAAAATTGAAGTTGGATTGTGAAGGTACTTTAGCATATTCTTATTTATCTCAGGAAGATTATAAAGAGTTTAACTGTAGTGAGGAAGATAGTGGAGGGTTTGTTAGTGAAATAAGGTCAATAAAGGGTGTAGAAGTAGCTATATTTTTATCTGAATTTGAGAAAGGAGAAATACATGTAAGTTTTAGGTCAAAAGAATGGTTTGATGTAAGTAAAGTTGCCGTTATATTAGGTGGTGGGGGCCATCCTAGAGCTGCAGGAGCGACGATCAAAGGTAACATTGAAGAAATAGTTGAGGAAGTTGTTAGAGTGACTAAGTCTGTGTTGGAAGGGGAAAGAAAGTAGGGGGATATTTATATGAAAGTTATTAAGTTTTTAAGAAATACTTATATTGGTCGAGAATATCTTGTTGAGAATGAGAAAAAACAGTTAAAAAGATTGTTAGAAGTAGATAAAAAAATATATGAAAATATAGATGCATTGGTTTTGCATTTGAAGATGTTTGAACATCTTGATGATGTTTTGATTCCTGATGAGTATCACTTTAACGAAAAGTTAGAACTTGTCTTTCCTTATAATGAGGAAAAAAGTGTAGATTTGCTTTCTCTTAAAACACTGGAAAGAGATTATTTGGCGTATAAATTATTAGAATATGCGAAGAATATATATCAAACTCCTAATTTTAATATACCCATTTTTTCTTTTGACGATGTTTTAATCACTAGAGAAAACGATTTTAAAATTCTACCTCAGCTTTGGATAACTTCTAATATTTTGCCGCAAGAAAATGAAAGATTGTTTATAGCTCCAGAATTTAAAAATGCAAGAGTCACTTTTGAAGAGTCAATTTTATATGTAATTGGAAAAGCAATTCTTGCTTTGAAACCTTCAGAAGAAGTAAAGAAGTTTGCAGAAAAATTGACTGAATTTCATCCAAAAAACAGAAAAATGTATTTCAATCTTCCTTTTTCAAAGGAAGCTTTTATAAAAACGAAATTTATTGTTCCAGTAATTCAAAGAGAAGAGCTAGAATTGGTAAAAAATTATGTTAATAACACAACTGTTAAAATGTTAGGAATAGTTGGAAAACAAAGAATTGGTAAAACTACTTTTATAAACGAAATTCAAATGGAGTTAATAAAAGAAGGAAAGTACGTTTTAAGGCCGATTGATGGGGATGATTTGATACTTCAAATTTTGAAAATTTCTAATGAATTGGTTGATAAAGAGGTTATTCATGAAATTTTTAATTGTACCAAGAAAGAAAGATGTAAAATAGATACAATTATTTCATTGATTGCTAAAGTTATAGATTCTTTAAAAAATGTTGTGATTCTTGTTGATGATTATTATGAAGCTCCAGAAAATTTTAAAACTTTACTGTTGGGTTTGAAATCAATGAATTTTAAAAATCGTTTTATAATTATTGCTGCATCAACAAATGAATTTGAAGAGTTTGAAAAGACTATCAATTTATCACCTTTTGATTATAAAACAATTAAAGAATTGATTAAGAAAACTTTGGAAAATGTTGATAATATAGATACACTCACAAAGTTTATTTTTAACATCTCTAAGGGTTATCCAGGTTTGGTAGTTGAAATACTGAGAATGTTAATTGAAAAAGGAATTTTGTACAAAGATTTCGCTGTAAGAAAATGGATGTATGATGTGGATAGGCTTTCTGAATTAGATGTTGATGAAGTACTAGATGTATTTAATTTTTTGACTCGCGAAGAGTTTGAAAAGATAAAATATTTATCAGTTTTAGGACAGAAATTCACATATAAAGATATTAGAGTTTTAGAGAAAATACTTGGGATAAATTATCGTGAGGTTATCGAAATTGCTCAAAACAAAGGGATAATTTATAAAGAATATCGCCATTATAGATTTACTTTACATCAATATTGGGAAAAGTTGTATTATTCGTTTGATGAGTTTGAAAGAAAAAGTATTCATTTGAAGATAATAAATGAACCTTCTGCTGGTTTGCGTAAAGATGAGGAATTATTAAAAAATGCTTGGCACTATAATATGATTGGTGATACCATCAAGGCTTTTGTAATGTACTTAAAAGCTATCAAATTTGGATTGGAGAATTTTTATTCTCCTAGTTACCTTTTGAAATTAGTAAATGATGCGGAAACTCTTCTACCAGATGGAAGATTTTCTTATTCTTTAATAAGATTTAAAGTTGAAATTTATTACAGGCTGAACAAGGCGGTTGATTTTGAAATTCCAAACAAAGAGTTGTTTGAATATTGGAAAGTTGCAGCAAAAATAATCGAATTGAAGAATAAGGAAATAGTAGAATATTTTGAAGAGGATAAATCACGTTTAGACGGATTTGGTATTGTCGGTAGCTATAGAAGAAAGTTATTATATTATGTAGCTCTTTATAATTTAGGAAAGATAAACAAAATTAAGTTAGGTGAGCTTGAAAAAATATATAAAAGTATAAATTCTAATTCGCATTTTGTAAATGATGTAAAAGTAAGAACAATAATCCTTTTAGCTAATGTTGTAGATAATAGAGATAGCAAATTGGCAAAAGATTATTTAAGTTTAGCTGAAAAGTTAGCTAAAAAGTATAAGTTATTGCATTTACTTCCGGTGATTTACAATAATATAGCTGGCCTTATTAATAATTTAGTGATAGCAACTTCGTATTATGATAAATCAATAAAAACAGCGCATGAAGCTGCTCTCCCCAATAGAGCAATTATTGCAGAATTAAATAAGATAAATCTTCTTTTGTATACTGGAGAAACAACTAAATTCTTCAAACACTTATATGAAATTCGTGAAGAATTAGAATTAAAAGGATTAAGGCTGGAATTGGCTAACACGTATATTTTGGAAACATTTTTTCATATTTATAATAGGGATTGTGAAAAAGGTCTTAAGTCGGTTCTTAAAGCAAAAGAAATTCAAGAAACTTTGGAAGTGGAGAAATCATATTTAAGAACACTTATATTGTTGAACTTATTCTGTGGCAAATATGAAGAAGCGAGAGATATTTATGTTCGGAACAAAGATAAGCATTTCATGAAGATCATGAACTTTAATTTATTTGTTGATGTTGTATTATCAAATGAAGAAGATTTTAGAAAGAATTGGAATGCATTTAAAAATTCGTCAACATTTTTATGGCAAGAAGAAATGTATGCATTAGTTGGAGATAAAATTGCCAAGGTAGATGCCGAAAATTTCTTTGAGATATTAAAAAGGTTAGAAAGTGATTATGCTACTCAGAATTTGAGATTATCTCTTGCTATGTTATATGAAGGATTAGCAAAATACTATAAAACTATTAATAAAGAATACAAATTTCGAAGTTATTTAACTAAATCATATAATTTGTATAAAGAACTTGGCTTTGAAAATTATTCAAGAATGTTAAGAGAATTTCATAAAGATTTATTAAAAGAAGTAGAAGAAATAGAACTTCTTAGAGAAATGAATAAAGGCTTTTTGGGTTCTAAGAACTTTTCTAAAGCACTTGAAAGATGTGATTTTGCTTTAAGCTTACTTGAAGAATTGAGGGCAATTGAGGTAGTTGAAGATCCTCAAAATATTTTGAATTATTTTGCGGGAAAAATATATAAGGAATTTCCAGTGACGGAACTTTCAATTCGTATTTCCGATAAAAGAATTCAACAAGATTTTACTTTTTCTAGTTTAGATAATGAGTTAAAACTAATGGAAAAAGAGGATGTTTTGCAAAGTTCTCCATTTTTAGTGAAAATTTCAGATAAAATAGATAAATTTCTTGAATATAGTATAATTTTATCTAACAAATCATTGTACATTGATAAAAAAGCTTTGATGGGTATTTTAAAAAAGTTTGAAGTATTAGAATATTCTTTTGTAACAGTAATTAAAAGTATTATAGCTAGACTTAGGAGTCTAATTGATCCCTTAACAAAGTTATATACCAGGTATTTTGTCAATGAAAAATTGGAGCAAATTTTTGTTCAAAGTAAAAGATTCAATATGAACTTTTCAGTTGTTATGTGTGATGTTGATCACTTTAAGTTAATAAATGATAAATACGGACATTTAATGGGGGATGAAGTTTTAAAACAGGTAGCGAATGTTTTGAAAGAAAATCTCAGAAAAAGCGATGTATTAGGAAGATTTGGTGGAGAAGAGTTTATAATTCTTTTGCCAAACACAACTTCTGAAGTTGCCCGTGAAATTTCAGAAAGATTAAGACGTAAGATAGAAGAGTTAAATGAATTTCCACAAAAAATTACGTTGAGTTTTGGTGTAGCATCGTATCCCCAAACAATGGTAGAGACACCAACTGAGCTTATTGGATATGCAGATGATGCTCTTTATAAAGCCAAAGAACTTGGAAGAAATAGGGTGATTGTCTTTGGAGAAAATCTTTGAAAAACTTTTAGAATTAGGAAATGACGTGAAATTGGATGAAAAAATGGAATATCATACAAGTTTTAGGATAGGGGGACCTGTGAAATATTTTATAATCCCGAATACACTTGAGTCGTTTGTTAGTACGTACAATTTTTTGAAGAAAATAATGGAGATAAAGGTTGTAGGAAAATGTACAAATATATTACCAAGCGATGAAAAAATGAATATTGCTATTCTTTCAACTGAAAGAATTGACAGGATAGAATTTAAAAATGATATTGTGTTGTGTGAAAGTGGTGTTCCTTTAAAAAAATTATGTTTGGAAAGTATGGAAAATAGTTTGTCAGGTTTTGAAAAAGCGTATGGGATTCCAGGAAGTGTCGGTGGAGCAGTATATATGAATGCAGGAGCGTATGGTTGGGTGACAGCGGAGAATATAATTTATGTAGAAGCTTTTGATGGTGAAAAGATAATAAAATTGTTTCCAAGTGAGATGGAATTTTCCTATAGAAATAGTATTTTTAGAAAAAAGAAAGAATTGGTAATTTTAAGGGTTGCTTTCAAAGTTATTAATGGAGATAAAGAGAAAATAAAAATAAAGATGAATGAAATATTGAAAAGGAGGTATACAAAACAACCGCTTGAGTTTCCAAGTGCTGGAAGTGTTTTTAAACGCCCTAGGGAAGACTTTTATGTTGGGACAGCAATTGAAAACTTAGGATTAAAGGGATATGCTATTGGTGATGCCCAGGTATCAGAAAAGCATGCTGGTTTTATTATAAACAGGGGGAATGCAAAGGCTGAGGAAGTAAAGAAACTAATAGAGTACATTAAAAATAAAATTAAGAATGTTTATAATGTTAATCTTGAAACAGAAATAGAAATTTGGTGAAGGAGTGGTAACATGAGTTTGTGGTATAAAAGAAACAGAGAAAAAGTAGAAAATTTTAGTAGAGAATATTTGAAATTTATCAATAGTGCTTTAACCGAAAGATTATCTGTAATGTTTTATAAAGATTTACTTGAAAAAAATGGTTTTATTTCTCTTAATGAATATACTGGAAAAGAAGAGAAAGTTTATTATATAAATAGACATAAGTCATTGGTTGCAGCAAGAATAGTTGATCATCCAAAATATGGTTTTAATATTATTGCCGCACATATAGATGCTCCTAGGATCGATTTGAAACCTAACCCTTTGTATGAAGATGAAAATATAGCTTTAATGAAAACCCATTACTATGGTGGCTTGAAACTCTATCAATGGTACAACATACCACTGGCTTTAGTTGGAGTTGTGATTAAAGAAGATGGTACAAAGTTAGATATAAAAATAGGTATTGAGGAAAATGATCCTGTGTTTGTTTTACCAGATGTTTTGCCTCATCTTGATAAGAAAGATGAAAAAATGAGTGAAAAATTTCAAGGAGAAAAATTAAACTTAATCGTAGGATCAATACCTTTAGAAGGTGAGAATAAAGAGCCGGTGAAAAAATATGTTTTAAAGATTTTAGAGGAAAAATATGGAATTAGCGAAGAAGACTTTGTAAGCGCAGATTTAGAATTAGTCCCAGCGATTAAAGCAAGAGAAGTGGGTTTTGATAAAAGTTTCATAGGAGCGTATGGTCAAGATGATAGGATCTGTTCGTATCAAGCAATTAGAGCGTTGATTGACGCTGAAAACCTTGAGAAATCTGCAGCGGTCATTTTGTTTGATAGGGAAGAAATTGGAAGTGAAGGCGACTCAGGGGCAAAAGCTAGATTTTACAAGAAATTTTTTAGAAAACTTTTGAAAATTCATGGTGAAACAGATTCAGAATATGCTTTGGATATTCTTACAGAAAATTCATTGGTTATTTCAGCCGATGTAGCAGCATTAGTTAATCCGACATTTAAGGATGTACATGATAAATACAATGCTGCAAAAACAGGTGAAGGTGTTGCATTAGTGAAATACACAGGAGCAAGAGGGAAATCAGGTTCTAGTGAAGCTCATGCTGAAATAGTTGCACATGTTAGGAAGATATTAAATAGAGCCGGAATAAAGTGGCAAGTAGCAACTCTTGGAAAGGTTGGAGTTGGTGGTGGAGGAACCGTTGCAAAATTTTTGGCTCAAGAAGGGTTTAATGTAATTGATATGGGCCCAGGTTTAATAAGCATGCATTCACCATATGAACTTGTTTCAAAAGTTGATCTTTATGAAACATATTTAGCGTTTAAAGAGCTTTTAGCAAAGAGGTGATTACATGGCTGAAAAGTTAGAAAGAATATTGAGAGAAATTTGCTTTCGAATTAAAGTTAAAGGTAGAGAAGTATTAAAAAAATACCCTATTACTCCTGCACAGTTCGATTTGATGCAAAAAATATATTTTACCGGTCCCAAAACTATGAGCGAGTTGAGTCAAAATTTAGGAATAGCCAAAAGTACGACAACTGGTCTTGTTTCAAGATTGGAAAAAGATGGTTTTCTTGAAAGAGTTAAGTCTTTAAGAGATAAAAGAGTGATAAGAGTTTCATTGACAAAAAAGGGTAAAAAAGTGATTGATGAAGTTATAATTGAAAGAGTAGAGTTTATAAAGAGTGTTTTGAAAATTTTACCCGAAAGTTTTGAAAAAGAAATAACGTACTTACTTATGAAATTTAATGAAGCTATTATAAATGAAAAAAAGCAATAGTTTTGCTGAGGTGATTTTATGAGAAAAAAATTTTTAATAGTTTTCATTTTAATTTCTGTCTTTGTATTTTCTGTTGAAATGGTTATAACTGATGTTTCTCCATTTTCAACGGATTATAATATTGTTAAATATCTAGTTGAAAATGGGATCATGAAATTGGACGAAACTGGAAAATTCAAACCTGCACTCTTAGTAACAAGAATTGATATTGCACGGATAATTTACAATGTGATTAGGCAATATAACTTAGAAATAATAAATGAAATGAGTAAAAAATTAACTGAAATTGGAAATGATAATAAATTGGTGAAAAACCTTTTTTCTGGAATTGATGAAAAGTTAAGTATTTTAGAGAATAAACAAGTTAAATTAAATGAACAAGTTGAAAAAATTACTGAAAATCTTACTAATATTAATACAACTTTTTCTAAAATTCCTCAACTTGAAAAGTATGTTTTAACATTAATGGCTTCAAATACAGCTTTAGAAAAGCAATTTGAAAATCAAAATTTATTGAATTTGGCTGAAAGACTTTCTAATTTGGAAAAGGAGATTGTAAAAAAAGGTGAATTGATTAATTTTGAAGAGAGAATTTCAAGTTTAGAGAAGATTTATACTGAAGTTTCAGATAATTATGAAAAGTTAAAAGGGAAAGTTTCTGAGATAGAAAAAAATTACCAAGATTTAAAGAGCAGTGTTGATAGTCAAAGTAAACAGACTAATGTTCAAGTTGAGAATTTGAAAAATGAAATATTACATATTTCAGGGCAGATAACTGAATTTGAGGATAAAATAAATTATTTGAATAGTCTATTTGAAGATATAGATGTTTCTAAATTGAAAAACTTGGAGAAGTTTTCGACTTTAGAAGGAAAAGTTATAAATATTGAAGACTCATTGAATAAGATAAAAAATGTTTTGAACGATTACGAGGAGTTTAAGAAAAAAGTTGAGATTAATATGACAAGCTTGGAGACATTAAAAACGAACATCGAAAAGATTGATAGCAATCAAATAAAATTAAGTGCTTTAGTAGCAGAACTTGATAGTAAAGTTTCTGAAATAAACGATTTAAAAGCTAAAATTTCCGAAATAGAAAATAAAATGACGGAACTTGAAAAATTAGGAATATACGCTTCTAAATTAAATAAAATTTCGGAAAACATTGAAACATTTACAAGTTATATAGAAAATACAACTGCTAATATTGATAGTTTAAATGAAAAGCTAAAAAAACTAGAAGCTAATAACCAGTTTTTGTCAATTGTTACATTTAGTTCAATTTTACTTGCAGTAATTTCGTTTATAACTGCACTAATGTTTTAGAGGAGGATAAACATGATTGTTAAACCATTTTTTAGAAGAATGGTCTGGGGAAATCCAAAATTAAATGAAATTTTTCAACTTGATGGTGAGCCAATTGGTGAAATTTGGCTTGTTTCAGGTCATCCATTATACACTACAGAAATAGCAGGGAAAAAAATTAATGAAGTTTCAGATACACTTTGCGGGAAAAAGTTTAATAGGTTTCCTTTGTTGGTAAAATTGATTTCTTCAGCATCGTGGTTATCAGTTCAAGTACATCCTGATGATGAGTATGCAAGGACTGTTGAAAATGAACCATGGGGAAAAAATGAAGCTTGGTATTTTCTAACAGATGGTGTTATAGCAATATGTGAAGATCCTTCTTTGATTTCTACTGCTATGAAAGAGGGAAATTGGAATGAAGTTTTAAAAATTGAAAAAGTAAGTGCAGGAACGTTTGTAAATATTCCTGCAGGAACAATTCATGCATTAGGTCCAAATTCAACTGTTATTGAAGTTCAGCAATCATCTGATTTAACGTATAGAATATATGATTGGGGAAGGCCTAGGGAGACACATATAAAAAAGGCATTGGAAGTTTCCAAAAGTGTCAAATTCGAGGATTTGATTGTTAATAAAATAAACACGAAATATTTTGAAATGAGAGAAGTTACAAGAGAAATAGTGGATGGTTTTTCTATAATTGTTCCAAAAGAAATAAACAAAGATTTTGGCGCGAGAATAATTTCAATAGGTGAGAAGGAAGAAATTGAAAATTCGATATTAATTAAACTTGGCGAATTCTTTTTGAATTCATAAAGATTTTGGAACCTTTTTCTACACCAATGAATTTTGACAACACGTCACATTTAGAAACTAAGGCGAAGAAGAGGTTATCACGATTTTCTTCAGATAAGCCTTCGAAATTTCCTTGTCCCTTTGCAATAACTAAATCATATTCGTAAAAGGCTTTTCTGAATTCATCAGTAGCTTTTGTGATGGAAATCCCCGCAGTTTTTAATCCAGTGTCTATTATTTGTGCAAGTTTGTCCAAACCAATTTGTAATGCGTCCCTAAATGTTGCATCATTAATTATTGGTTTCCCTTTTACAGCAACAGCAACATGCAAATTAGGGTAGATGCTTTTAATAATATCAATAAAAAGTTTATCAAAAACTATTTCACCAGCATTGTCGACCAGGTATAGTAAATTATTTGCTTGTGAGAGCGATGTTTTGAAATCTTCAAAATCATTGATTGAAAAAGGTTCATTCCAATATTCAGTAACTTTTGAGATTAAGGAGTCAATGGAGCCTGGTAAGGCTCCGAAATCTACTAGATTACCTGCAACAGCTAACTTTGATGCTTCATACAAAGGATCTAATGCATCATTAATTTTAAGTTTAAAGGTATCATATAACTTTAGTGCAATTTCATTTGATCTCATTTTTTCAAAAAAATAGATATCATCTGTTTTAAGGTATTTTTCCAATTTTTCATAAATATACTCTGCAATATCAATAGGTTTAAGCCCATATCTTACTTTAGACAAATCTTCTAAGACTTTTTCTAAAATAACCCATTTTTCTTCTTCATTGTGGACAAATTTTTCTAAAATTCTTTGAGCTTGTTCAACATGACAAGTAAGGCACTTGCTAACTGACTTCAATTTATTCCTCCTCTTTTGTTTTAAGCTTTCTTTCTAAAATATTTAAGATGTCACCTACGGTTGCTATACTTTCTAGTTCGTCATCTTCAATTCTGATTCCATATTCGTCTTCCAAAATCATAATGAGATCAACAACATCTAAAGAATCAGCACCTAAATCGTCGATAATATGTGAAGATTCGTCAATGTCTTCTATTGGGATATCAAGTTTTTCTGCAAGGACTTTACTTAATTGTCTGAAAAGTTCGTTTCTGTCCATTTTAACCCTCCTTATTTTTTCTTTTTACAATTAAGATTAAACACAAATTTTGTTTATTGTCAAGCTTGATTTTTATGAATTATATCATAAAATTGAAAATATTAAAAAGAGTTTAATGACTTTTTTCATATTGGTTTTAAGTATTTTTTATGGTATTATTTAAATAGCTAAGGAGGTGTGATTATTTCTGACAGAATATTTGATCCAGAAAGATCACCAGTTGACAATTTAACCATCAGGCCACAGTATTTAAGTGAGTATATAGGTCAAGAAATGATCAAGAAAAGATTATCACTTGCAATTAATGCTGCAAAGTTAAGAAATGAAGCTTTAGATCATGTTTTGCTTGTAGGACCTCCGGGACTTGGTAAAACAACACTAGCACACATTATTTCTAATGAAATGGGAACAAACATCCATGTTACGAGTGGTCCTATCCTTGAAAAACAAGGAGATGTTGCTGCGATACTTACTAATCTTGAATTTGGTGACATTTTATTTATAGATGAGATTCATAGAATGAACAAATCTGTTGAGGAAATTTTATATACTGCAATGGAAGATTTTCAAATTGATATTATGATAGGGAAGGGGCCGTCAGCAAGATCAATTAGGATCGATTTGCAGCCATTTACACTGGTTGGTGCAACAACAAGAAGTGGGCTTTTAAGTTCGCCTTTGCGTAACAGATTTGGGTTAATTATGGAATTGGATTTTTATAGTGAAAAAGAGTTAAAGATAATTTTGGAAAGAGCTGCTAGTATTTTAAATGTTGAAATCAACGAAGATGCAGCATATTTATTAGCTAGACGATCGAGGGGTACTCCTAGAATAGCGTTGAGATTATTGAGAAGGGTAAGAGACATGAGTACAGTTAGCGAACAAAAATTGATTGACATAAATATGGTTGAAGAAATAATGAAGCTTCTTGGTATAGATGAAAATGGTCTTGATGAAATGGATAGGAAAATTTTAAAAACAATTATTGAAGTATATAATGGTGGACCTGTTGGATTAAAATCTTTGGCAGCATCAGTAGGTATAGCAGAAGACAGTATCTCAGAAGTGTATGAACCTTATTTACTTCAAAGTGGATTTCTTGCAAGAACACCAAGAGGTAGAGTTGCAACTACAAAGGCGTACAAACAATTAGGTTATGGGAATGTAGGAGGGTTGTTTGATGAGTAATATCTTTGAAAATTACCAAAATGTTATAAAAAATATAAATGAAATTTGTGAGAAAACAGGAAGAAACGTTTCAGATATAACTATAGTAGCGGTAAGTAAAACTTTTCCAGTTGAAGTAATAAAAGAAGCATATGATTGTGGAATTAGAATTTTTGGTGAAAATTATGCTCAAGAGTTAAGAAAGAAGGTTAAGTTTTTTGAAAGTTATGATATAAGTTGGCATTTTATTGGCCGGATTCAGTTAAATAAACTGAAGTATATTGTTCCAGTAGTTGATCTGATTCATTCAGTGTCAAGATTTGAAGAAATGAAGGAAATTGATAAGTTGGCAGAAAGGTTTAATAAAGTACAAAAAATCCTGGTTCAGGTAAATGTTTCGGGTGAGCCGACAAAATCCGGATTAAAAGTGGAAGAAGTAGAAGAATTTGTTGGAAGATCGAAAGAGTATAAAAATACAAAAATAATTGGATTGATGACAATGGCTCCTTTCACAAAAGATGAAAAGATAATAAAGAATGTTTTTTCGACTTTGAGAAATTTGAGAGATAGGCTTGAAAAAAATTATCCTGATATAAAGCATCTTTCAATGGGTATGAGTAACGATTATTTGATAGCTGTTGAAGAAGGGGCAACAATATTGAGAATTGGAAGCGCAATTTTCGGTGAAAGAAAATATTCCTAGGGGGTGTCATATGTTTATTATTGGGAATTTTTTAATAGGTTTGGGTGTTGCATTTAGAATTTTGTTTAATATTGAAACAGCAATAATTGTTATTTCGGCCATTTTAAGTTGGATCCCTGAAGCTAGGACTTTGTATTATTATTTACAATCTCTTGCCGATATTGTAGAAAGACCTATAAGACGTATTATTCCAAGAATTGGTCCCGTAGATGTCTCACCGATTATTGCAATAGTTTTGTTGGTATTTTTAGATAGGTTTTTAATTCAAAGTATAATAGATCTGGGGTATTATCTAAAATGAAAGTATTTGGCATTTTTTATAAACCTGGATTAAAAAGTATCGTAGATGAATTTGTGCAAAAATTAAAAAAGAAAAATGCACATATTGTTTTTTTGACATCTAATGAAAAAGAAATTGAAGATCATACAGATCTAACTTTAGTTATTGGTGGAGATGGAACAGTACTAAAAGCTGCAAAATATGTTTCTTCACCAATAATAGGTTTTAAGGGTGGAAGATTAGGGTTTCTTTCAAGTTATACAATAGATGAATTTGATAAATTCCTGGAACATTTAGAAAGTAACAGTTTTTATGAAGATAAAAGGCAATTTTTTGAAGTTTTAGAATTAAATAGTCTTTATTTGAATGATATAGTTGCTATAAGAGAACCACA